>VBGU01000009.1 GCA_005881085.1 Chloroflexota bacterium
CACAGAGCGAGGAGATCGCGCGCGAGGCCGTCGCGACGGCCCGCTCGATCCCAGCGCTCGCAACGAAGCCGCTGGTGGTCGAGTCGACCGGGCTCGAGCGGCAGGTCGGGAGCGGCCCCAAGGTCGCGCTCCTCGACACGGGCGTGAAAGAGAACCAGATCCGCTGCCTCGTGCAAAAGGGCGCGACGGTCAAGGTGTTCCCGGCGACGGCGATGGCGCGGGAGATCCTCTCGTGGTCCCCCGACGGGATCGTCATCTCGAACGGGCCGGGCGACCCAGCGGCCATCCCGCTCATCGCGGCCGTGACCCGCACGCTCCTCGAAGCGGCGTCGTCGCGAGGGATGAACCGCGCGCTCCCGATCCTCGGGATCTGCCTCGGCCATCAGCTCGTCGGGCGCGCGATCGGCGCGACGACATCGCGCCTGCCGTTCGGCCATCACGGCGCGAACCATCCGGTGCAGGACCTCCGCACCGGCCGCGTCGCGATCACGAGCCAGAACCACGAGTTCCAGGTTGATGAAGCGTCGATCCCGTCGGACTCGGGGTTCGTCGTGTCCTCACGCAATCTGAACGACGGCTCGGTCGAAGGACTCGCGCACGAGCGTCTCCCGATCCGCACCTATCAGTACCACCCCGAAGGCGCGCCCGGACCGAAGGACAACGAGCGGGTCTTCGACGCCTTCCTCGATGACGTGCGGGAAGCGGTGTCGCGCAAATGACGCGGTGCGAGTACCGGCTCGTCGACGTCTTCACCGACAAGGCGTTCGGCGGCAATCCACTCGCGGTGTTCCGCGATCCCGGGAAGCTCGACGTGACGACGATGCAAGCGATCGCGAAGGAGCTTCACCTGTCGGAGACGACCTTTGTGCTGCCACCGACGTCAGCCGCAGCCGACCATCGTGTGCGGATGTTCACCCCGGACGCCGAGCTCCCGTTCGCCGGGCATCCAACCATCGGCACCGCGTTCGTCCTGGCCGACGGAAAAGACGGCGCTCTGCGGCTCGAGGAGGGCGTCGGTGTCATAGGCGTGACCCTCCGCGACGGCTTCGTGCAGATGGAGCAGCCCCTCCCAGCCTTCACGGGAACGACGATCACGCGAAAGGCGGCGGCCGAGGCGCTCGGCCTAGCGATCGAGGAGGTGCGCAGCGACATCCCGATCCAGATGGGATCGTCTGGTGTCCCATTCCTGTTCGTGCCGCTCGCCAACCTCAAGGCGGTCCGCCGCGCGCGCCGCCCTGGCGGACTCGACGCGAGCGTCTATGCCTTCGCGATGAGCGGCGAGCGATCCGGCTCGCAGGTGCACGGCCGTATGTTCGATCAGGGCCTTGGCGTCGGCGAGGATCCCGCGACGGGAGCGGCTCAGGGGCCGCTCGGCGCCTACATCGTCGCCCACGAGCTGGTTCGAGCGGAGCCCACGACGCGCATCCGCGTCGAGCAGGGCTTCGAGATCGGACGCCCGAGCATCCTCGACATCGAGGTCGATCGGACCGCCGCGGGGATCACCGCGGTCCGCGTCGGCGGGCGCTGCGTTCCGATGGGTGGCGGGTGGCTCGACCTGTGAAGAACATGAGCCGAGCGACGAGCGGCTTTGCCGCGAGGACCGAGACCACCAGCCCTGAGCGTGTCTCCGCGCGTCGCTACGCGAACAGGGGCCCCTACCCCTTGGCGCGAGATCGATGAAAGTCCTGATCATCGGGAGCGGGCCGATCCTGATCGGCCAGGCTGCCGAGTTCGACTACGCGGGGACGCAGGCGTGCCGCGCGCTGCGCGAGGAAGGCATCGAGACCGTTCTCGTGAACTCGAATCCCGCGACGATCATGACCGACCCCGGTGTCGCCGACATCACGTATATCGAACCGCTCACCGTCGGCGTACTCGAGCGGATCATCGAGAAGGAGCGGCCGAGCGGACTCCTCGCGACGCTCGGCGGGCAGACCGGCCTGAACCTCGCGGTGCAGCTCGCGGAGTCCGGGGCGCTCGAACGCTTTGGAGTTCGCCTTTTGGGCACGCCGCTTTCGGCGATCCAGCAGGCCGAGGACCGCGAGGCGTTCAAGCAGCTTCTCCTCTCGATCGGCGAGCCCGTTCCCGAATCGATCACGGCGCATTCGGTCGAGGACGCGCTCGCGTTCACGGCGCGCGTGGGCTACCCGCTCGTCGTCCGGCCGGCCTTCACGCTCGGCGGCACGGGCGGCGGGGTGGCCAACGACGCCGCAGAGCTCGCCGCACGTGTGACGAGCGGTGTGGCAGCGTCGCCGATCGGCCAGGTGCTTGTCGAGCGCTCCCTCCTCGGTTGGAAAGAGATCGAGTACGAGGTGATGCGCGACGGCGGTGACACCTGCATCGCCGTCTGCAACATGGAGAACGTCGACCCGATGGGCGTGCATACCGGCGACTCCATCGTCGTCGCGCCGTCGCAGACGCTCACCGACAAGGAGTACCAGATGCTCCGCTCTGCCGCGCTGCGGATCATCCGCGCGCTCGGGATCGAGGGCGGCTGCAACGTCCAGTTCGCGCTAGATCCCGATCGCAGCCCCGCCAGTGATCCCGAGGCGCAGGTGCCGTATTTCGTGATCGAGGTGAACCCGCGCGTCTCGCGAAGCTCTGCGCTCGCGTCCAAAGCGACGGGCTACCCGATCGCGCGCGTCGCCGCCAAGATCGCGATCGGCAAGCGGCTTCACGAGATACCGAACGCGGTCACGCAGAAGACGACCGCTGCCTTCGAGCCCGCGCTCGACTACGTCGTCGTGAAGATCCCGCGGTGGCCCTTCGACAAGTTCGCCGCGGCGGATCGCACGCTCGGCACGCAGATGAAGGCGACCGGCGAGGTCATGGCCATCGACCGGTCGTTCGAGGCGGCGCTGCAGAAAGCCCTGCGTTCGCTCGAAGTGAAGGGACAGGGTCTGCTCTGGGAAGCGCCGGCCTGGGTGGACGTGACCGAGCCGATCCGGTTCGTCGACGAGTTCCTCTCGGGACAGCCGACGGACGATCGGCTGTGGCGCCTCTTCGCCGCGCTGCGGCGTGGCGCGCAGATCGAACTCATCCACGAGCGCACCCGCATCGACCGGTGGTTCCTGCGGAAAATCGCGCGCATCGTCCGCTTCGCCGAGGACGATCTTCAGGGAAGGACGCCGACGCCCGCGCTCCTCCGCGCCGCGAAACGCATGGGCTTCGCCGACGCGGACATCGCGACCCTCACCGGGATGCTGCCCGCCGATGTGCGGCGACTCCGCACGCAGTGGGGGATCCGCCCCGTGTACAAGATGGTCGACACGTGCGCTGCTGAGTTCGAGGCGGTGACCCCGTACTTCTATTCGACGTACGAGCAGGAGAACGAAGCGCTACCGCTCGCCGGTCCCAAGGCCGTCATTCTGGGGAGCGGGCCGATCCGCATCGGGCAGGGCATCGAGTTCGACTGCTGCTGCGTGCAATCCGCCAGCGCGCTTCGCGAGCTGGGGGTCGCCCCGATCATGGTGAACAGCAACCCGGAAACGGTCTCCACCGACTTCGACGCATCCGCGCGGTTGTATTTCGATCCGCTCGACGAAGAGTCCATCGCAGCGGTGCTCGAGAACGAACTTGGAGGGGGCGATGCCCCCTCCATCACCCCAGGCATACCCGTGTTGACCCAGTTCGGCGGCCAGACCGCGCTCAATCTCGCGGATCGCCTCGCGGGGATCGGCGGCGAGATCGCGGGCACGAGCGCTGATGCCATCGCGCTCGCAGAGGATCGCCGTCGCTTCCACGATTTCGCCGACGCGCTCGGCATCCCGCAGCCCCCCGGGGGCACCGCCTCGTCGCCGACTGAGGCGCTCGCGGTCGCCGGGGAGATCGGCTATCCCGTTCTCGTCCGGCCGAGCTACGTGCTCGGAGGTCGGGGCATGGAGATCGCGTACGGACCCGAGGACCTGGAGCGGTACTTCCGGTCGGCGCTCGAAGCGGGCACGGGGCGCGTTCTCGTCGACAAGTACCTGCGCGGCAAAGAGGTCGAGGTCGACGCGGTATCGGACGGCAGCGAGACGCTCGTGGCCGGGATCATGGAGCACATCGAGCGCGCCGGGGTCCACTCCGGCGACAGCTACGCCGTCTATCCGGCGCAGAACCTGCTCGCCGCCGAGCGCGACGAGATCGTCGCTCTCACGCGCCGCATCGCTCAGGCGCTCCCGGTGAAGGGCCTCCTCAACATCCAGTTCATCGTCTGCGATTGGGGGGCTCTGCCCCCCAAGCCCCCGCAGATCTATGTCCTCGAAGTGAATCCGCGGGCCAGCCGGACCGTGCCGTTCCTTACCAAGGTCACGGGCGTCCCGCTGGTCAAGGTCGCGGTCGCGATCGCGCTCGGGTCGTCGCTCGCGGCCGAAGGTTACGCGCGCGCGGACGGGATTTGGCCGACCGGATCGCTCGTCGCCCTCAAGGCGCCGGTGTTCTCGATGGCCAAGCTACTGGACGTCGACACGTATCTCGGTCCGGAGATGAAGAGCACCGGTGAGGTCATGGGGATCGATCGCTCCTTCGCGCCTGCGCTCTGGAAGTCACTCGTTGCCGCGGGGCTCGCACCGGCGCGCAGCGGGAAAATACTCGTCACCGTCGCCGACAAGGACAAGCCCGAGGTCGTTCCGATCATCGAGGGTTTTCACTGGCTCGGGTACGACCTGGTCGCGACGTCCGGCACTGCTGCCCTCATCCGGTCGCTCGGCGTGGATGTGACCGAGGTGCGCAAGCTCGCCGAGGGGAGCCAGGACATCCTGAAGCTGATCCGCTCGGGCGAGTGCGCGGCGGTGATCAACACGCCGACGCTCGGGAAGACCGTCGACCGCGACGGTTTCTTGATCCGCCGCGCCGCCGTCGAGGCCCGCGTTCCGTGCCTTACGTCGCTCGACACCGCGCTCGCGGTGGTCGCCGCCCTTCGCGCGAGCGCCGTGAGCACTAGCGTCGCCCCGCTCGCGGAGTACCGGGCTCCCCAGGCGGTGGCAGCGACCGCAGCGGACTGATGTGAAGAAGCGGAAGACCGAGCCCTGGATGAGCGCCGCCGATTACGGCCGGACGCTCTCCGGTCTCAGCCTGAATCTCATTGTTCGCGACGTCGCGCGGAGCGTCCCTTTCTATACGAGCGTGCTCGAGCTGCGCCTCTTGTACTCGGACGAGGACTTCGCCGCTTTCGAGCGCGACGGTGTGAAGCTCCAGCTCCATGCGGACCACGCTTATAGCCGAATGCCCTGGGCCTCCCTTCTCCGTGAGCACGGCAGGCGCGGCTTGGGGGCGGAGGTCCGCATCCTCGGCATCGATCCGGACGCCGCGCAACAGCGTGCGCGGGACGGCGGATTCACGGTGGCGGTCCCGGTTCGCGACTGGCCCCACGGTTGGCGCGACTGCCTGCTCGAGGATCCGGACGGCTATACCTTCGCCGTCGGACTTCCGTTGTGATCCTAGAGGACGGACGCGTTGTCGCGACGGACGAGATCGGGCAGCTCGGCACGGTGCTGCGGATCTCCGCGCCCGGGATCGCGGGCCAGGCGCGCGCCGGGCAGTTCGTCCATGTTCGGCCCGGCCTCTCCTTCGATCCGTTGCTGCGGCGGCCGTATTCGTTCAATCGCATCGATCGTGCTGCCGGCGAGATCGAGCTCATTGTCAAAGCGCTCGGCTCCGGCGGCGGGTGGATCGCCTCGCGACGCGAAGGCGACCGGCTCGACCTCCTCGGTCCGCTTGGCTCGTCGTTCGTGATCCAGCGGTCGACGCGGAATCTATTGCTCGTCGCGGGCGGGACCGGCATCGCACCGATGCGCGTGCTCGCCGAGCAGGAGTCCGGCCGGCGCAACGTCACCCTCCTCATGGGCGGGCGATCGGTCGCGCATCTCTGGCCCAGCGATCGTCTTCCCGCGTCGGTCGAGTACGTCACCACGACCGAGGACGGCTCGTTTGGCATCAAAGGACGGGTCACCGACGCGATCCGACCGCTCCTCGAGTGGGCCGATCAGTCCTGTGCGTGCGGTCCCTGGCCGATGCTCGCGGCCCTCGGCCGCCTTCGCGAGGAAGCCGAGCGAGCCGCGGCGACGTATCCCGGCCGCGCCGCCCTTCTCGAGACGCAGATCGCAGTCGAACAGCACATGGGTTGCGCCATGGGCGTGTGCCGGGCGTGTGTGATCGTCACCGCCGATGGGAACGCCCGCGTATGTCGAGAAGGACCTGTCTTCAGTCTCGGCGATGTGGCGTTCGCCGAGGGCGAGCCGGCCACGGTGGGTCTCTCCTGATGCCTTGGCGCCGTTTCCGCAAGAAGGTCGAGCGCCCGATCGATGTCAGCAAATCCATAGAAGAGTCACTTGACGATGCCGCCGACGGCGAGTCCGAGGAGGACGCGGCGGAGCTCGCCGAACTCGACGACGCCACGATCGCCGAGGCCGCCACCGGGGAACCCAACGAAGACCGCGCGCCAACCGAGCTCGGCGACAAGCTCCGCGGCGTTCTCGAGAGTGCGGCGGAGCGCGGGGGCGAGGCGCGCCGCGAGCGTCGTCCTCGCTCGGCCCCTCGTGGGATCGCTTTGGACCGTTCGTCAGGGGCCGCTCGTTCGGACGACGCTCACGCCGCGCCCGAGTCCTATCCCGAACTCGGTGTCGACCTTTCCGTCGAGGCGGCGCGCGGTCTTCGTCTGAAGAATCCCGTGATGACGGCTTCGGGCACATTCGGGCAGGGCGTCGAGTACGCCGAGCTCATCGATGTTTCACGGCTCGGTGCGATCGTCAACAAGGGGACGACTCCGGCGGCTCGCCCGGGGAATCCGCAATACCGCATCGCCGAGACGCCGTCCGGCATCCTGAACTCGATCGGGCTCGAGAATCCGGGTGCTCTCGAAGTCGCACGCAAGTATGGGAAGGCGTGGGCTGAGCTCGGCGTCGCGGTCATCGTGAATGTGGCCGGGTACAGCGTCGACGACTACGTGTACGTGGTCCACGAGATGACCGGCACGCCGGGGGTCGTCGCGTATGAGATCAACGTGTCGTGCCCGAACGTCAAGGGCGGCATGCTGTTCGGCTGCGATCCCGACCTTGCCGCGGAGGTCACGAGCGCGGTCAAGGCCGAGACCGACCTGCCGGTGATCGTGAAGCTGACGCCGAATGCGCCGGACGTCGTCGCGGTCGCGCGCGCCTGCGAGCAGGCGGGCGCGGACGCGCTCACGGCGATCAACACCGTGCTCGGCATGCGGATCGACACGCGCCGGCGCCGTCCGATTCTCGGAACCGGGAGCGGCGGATTATCCGGTCCCGCGATCAGACCGATCGCAGTCCACGTCACCTATCAGGTCGCGCAGGCGGTGGCCATCCCGATCATCGGCGCCGGCGGGATCACGAACGCGCAGGATGCGCTGGAGTTCCTGATGGCCGGCGCGTCGTCGGTACAGGTCGGCACGGCCACATTTGCCGACCCGCTTGCTCCGCTCAAGGTGATCGAGGGCCTCGCCGCGTACGTGAAGGAGCACGGTCTTGCCTCGATCCGCGACGTGATCGGCGTGGCGCTGCCGGCGCCGGAGGATTAGCCGAGCGGAACGCTCCGCATCATCTGACTGACCGGAACCTCGATGTACTGGGCGGGGTCGGGCGACATGCGTTTGCGCTCTTGCGATTCGTAATAGCGCTTGTCCGCGGCGGCGAAGCCCTCTGGACCGTCATACCCGATGATCCAAACGAACTCATCGGCGCCCTCGACACGCCATGCGCCCGCGAACGTGAATCCGAACTTTCGCCGAAGCGGGTAGACGCCGCGGACCCACGCATCGAGGAACATGTCCATAGAACCCGCGCGGATCCGATAGTGACGAAGCTGGTATTCCATGCCGCCCTCCCGTAGGGGAGGTTAGCTAGTGCTAGTCGAAGCGGAGCACTCCGACGAAACGTGGGTGGCTGAGCGGCCAGTCGGGATCATTGGAGATGCGGACCGCGTCACGCAGAGCCGTCATGTCGGCCCACGTCACCGAGCCATCGTGGTGCTCGACCTCAACCTGACTACGCCCCTCGGAGTCGTCGCGACAATGGATAAGGTCGCCGTTCTTCGCGCGGTATGTTCCTGGCGAAAGCTCCCCGTTCATACCTTGCCCCTTCCCCTGGGCTAGGTCCGGCGGACTCCGGACGCCTTTCTTGAGACGTTCGGGGTGCCATTCGTCACCGCTCCGGCGACCGGAGAGTCACCGTTCGCTGAAACGCCGTTCGGGGCGGTCCAGCGGACGAGTGATTCCAGCGCCACGCCGCCTGTCGGCGACCACCGATGAGCGTCATCCGCGCCGGCCCCATCGCAATATGCCCAGGCGGCCTCGTGGATCGTGAGCCCGCCATTGCCGTGGCGCGAATGGAGGGCGCGGTGTTCGGACGACTGGCACTCCCAGTGGACGACGTCTCGCGTTGACAGATCAGACCTCCCCCACGCACATCGCCGAAACCGATTTGTTACCGGTCGCGGACTACTGGACCACTAGAGAAACGCTTCGTCATTACCGCACTTCATGAGGCCTGTGGTTGCGTCGCTGCTTTACTAGTCGGCGGCGCTGCTCACGATCGCCTGTGACTTGAATCGGTAACCTGCGCCGGGCACGGTTTCGATGTAGCGCGGCGCGCGCCACTCGTCGTTGAGCTTCACGCGCAGCTCGCGGATATGACGGTCCACGACGTTGCTCTCGATCTCGAATTCACCGCCCCAGATCGTCGCGAGGAGGTCCTCACGGCTCAGGGCTTTGCCCGCGTTCGCGGCCAGGAGATAGAGGAGCGTCTGCTGGATGGGCGTGAGGTGGAGGTCCCGGCCGCCGACGCTCACGCGCTGTTCGATCAGGTCCACTTCGAGGCCGTCCAGCTTGATCTTCGGAACGATCGTGAGAGAGATGCCATGCGCTCTCCGCATCAGAGCGAACGGGCGGGCCACGATCTCGTCCAGCGTGAACGGGACCTCGAGGATGTCATCGGCCCCGCGCTCGTATGCGCCCAGTTTGAGCGCGGTGTCGCGCCGACGGGTGAATGCCACGATCGGCGTATGGCCGTGCGTCAGGCCCCTGCCGACGATGTCGATGAATGGCTCAAAAAGGTCGAGGTCGATGAAGGCTAGGTGCGGAGCCCAGTCGCTCACGACATCGCGACATTCCTCCGGGTCCGTGGTTCGTCTTATCTCGTAGCTGCCGTGCTGAAGGGTCAGACCGACGAGGTTTCCAAGCGTCTCATTCATCACGATCAACGCGCGGGGTGAATCTGTTTGAGAGGGTTTGGCGCCCCCGCGGGTGCGCCCGCTGAGAGCTGCCACGGGTCAGGTCTACGCGGCGCATAACGCCCTGTCATGACGTGAACTCATGGAGTTACGAGGAAGCGGTACCCCTTGCCCGGAACGGTTCCGATAAACCGAGGATTTCGCCAGTGGTCTTTCAGCTTCAACCGTAAATTGCGCACGTGGCGATCGACAACATTGCTACCAGCGACGTAGTCGGCACCCCAGAGCGCGTCCAGGATCTCCTCGCGCCCGAGCGTCTGGCCGGGATTGGACGCGAGTAGGTAGAGGAGTGCCTGCTCGATCGCGGTCAGCTCGGGACGAAGCTTTCCGACCTTCACCTGTTGATTCAGCAGGTCGACTTGCAGACCGGCGACGTTGATCACTGGGATGAAGGCGACACCGTCTCCGTAGCTTCGCCGCATTAGGGCAAGCGTGCGAGCCACGAGCTCTTCGGGCACGAACGGCACTGTGATGATGTCGTCGGCGCCTCGATCGAAGGCGGCGAGCTTTGTCTTGAGATCTCCTCGCACGCTGAACACGATGGTCGGTACCCGTCGGTTCTCCACGCGCTGACCGATGAGAGCAAGGCTCTCGGTGTCGTCGGCGTCGAGATCCACCAGGAGAAGATGCGGTCGCCACGACCCAAGCGCGGTCTTCGCGCTCT
>VBGU01000010.1 GCA_005881085.1 Chloroflexota bacterium
GATCTTTCCGAAGGTGGCCCGCGGCTCCGCGAAGATCCTCACACCGCCTGCGCCGTCCCGTACGTGGTCGGGCGTGTGGTTCTCCGCGATGAACTCGATCTCGCCAAGCTGGCTGTGCGCCGCGAAGAGGCGCGCGCCGATCTCATGGACCAGGTGCTGGATCGAGCGACTGTTGAACTCGTGGAAGATCCGCTCGATCTCGTCGCGGACAGCACGCGGCCCGAGAAAGCCTGGGCCTTCCGCAACCCCGTCTCTTAGATCGCTGTAGCGCCAGTACACGTCCATACGAATCGTGAGAGGCCGATCAGTCAGCTCAGGAAGCGTCGTGTAATCGTCGCGCGCGAACGTCGCGAACGAGCTCCC
>VBGU01000335.1 GCA_005881085.1 Chloroflexota bacterium
GGCCTTGCCGATCTGAGCGATCCCGAACGGCAGTTTCTTCCGGGAGGTCTGCTGCACGTTCTCGAAGTCGACGAAGATGGATTGCGCCGTTTCCGGCCGGAGCCAGGCGATCGACGCGGTGTCCTCGACCGGGCCCACGAACGTCTTGAACATGAGGTTGAACTGCCGCGGGTCCGCCAGCTTCTTCTCGCCGCAGTTCGGGCAGGACACCCCTGAGAGGTCGAGCTTTTTCGCGCGCCAGGCGGTCGCGAGCTCGTCGCCCTTCGGCAGGTCGTCCAGGCGGAAGCGCTTACGGCAGTTGCGGCACTCGACGAGTGGGTCCGTGAAGTTCTCGACGTGGCCCGAGGCCTCCCAGACACGCGGGTGCATGAGGATCGCGCCATCGAGGCCGACGATGTCCTCGCGGAGCTGGACCATCGCGCGCCACCACGACCGCTTCACATTGTTCTTTAGCTCCACTCCGAGTGGACCGAAATCCCACGTCGCGCCAGCGCCGCCGTAGATCTCGCTCGACGGGAAGACGAAGCCGCGCCGCTTGGCGAGCGACGTGATCTTCTCGGAAACGTCCTCCGGTTTCACGAAACGGGCGCGGGATGTGGGAGCGTACGCAGCTCGTCCATGAGGTGCGTCGTCGAGATATCGCGGTCGAGGACGTACCGGAGGAAACCGCGAAGGTGTCGGTCGAGCTCGCTGGTAAGCGGCGCGTCGAGCCGCAAACGCGAAGCCGAGTCGAGGTCGCTCACCAGGAGATAGCGCAAAGACTTGAGCGCGCGGACGGTGAGCGGCGCCACGTAGGGCAGGCGCGACGCGCAGCCGGTGCAGATCGCGCCACCGGCCGCGGGCTCCCACGCGTTCGTCACCTCGGCGAGCGCGGTGCGGCACTGCGCGCACTCGCCGAGCTCGGGTCGGAAGCCGGACCGATCGAGGAGATGCAGGTCGAACCAGCGGCAGACCGTCGGCGCGTGGATGCCCGCATCGAGCGCGCGCAGGGAGGTCTCGAGCAGGTCGAAGAGCGGCGCGGACGGGACGCGATCGGCCGTGAAGCGATCGACGAGTTCGGCGACGTACCAGCCCGCGGCGATGAGCGCGAGGTCGTCGCGCATGTCGGGGTAGATGGCGCGAGCTTCCGCGCCGGTCAGGACGTCGAGCTCACGCCCGCGCGCGAGCTGGTAGGTGGCGTGCGTCAGCGGCTCCGCGTGCCCGGCCATGCGGCTCGTCGCTCTCCGTATGCCTTTTGCGACGACACGCACTTTGCCGAAATGGCGCGTGAAGAGGACGAGAATCCGATCTGCCTCGGCGAAGTCGTTCGTCTTGAGGACGATCGCCTCGGCACGGTACGTGCGAGATGCCACGTCGCGTCCATGGTAGCCATCGAGGGGGCTGCGGCCCGCTCGTACCCCCGGGGCTCGGGGGCGAAGCCCCCGATCGCTATGATCGATCCTCGGTGGGTCGCAGCCTCGAGGCACACATCGCCGCCGTCGATGAGGAGATCCGCGCGCTGCTGACCGGCGCGGACCCCTCTCTTCAGCCCTTCTACGGGATGATGCTGTACCACCTCGGGCTGGATGCGGAGCGAGGGCCCTCAGGAAAGCGGCTCCGGCCGGTGCTCTGCACGCTGGTGTACGAAGCCCTGACCGGCGACGCCCGTGGTGCGCTTCCCGCAGCCGCCGCGATCGAGCTCCTCCACAACTTCACCCTCATCCACGACGACATCGAGGACCAGGATCCCGCGCGCCACCACCGGCCGACCGTGTGGAGCGTGTGGGGCGTGCCGCAAGCGATCAACGCGGGAGATGGGATGTTCGCGGTCTCCCGCCTGGCCGTGCAGCGGCTCCACGGCTTTCCCGCCGAGCGCGTGCTCGAATTCGCCAAGCTCGTCGACGAAGCGTGCGTTCGCGTCTGCGAGGGTCAATTCCTCGACATCGCGTTCGAGACCCGGACCGACGTGACCACCGAGCGCTATCGGGCGATGGCCGCGAAGAAGACCGGCGCGCTCTTCGTCGCCGCGGCGCAGGGCGCCGCACTACTCGCGACCGACGATATCGCGGTCCGCGAGACGCTAGCGCGTTTCGGCGACGCGTTCGGGCAGGCTTTCCAGGCCCACGACGACGTGCTCGGGATCT
>VBGU01000011.1 GCA_005881085.1 Chloroflexota bacterium
CGGCGACGATAAAGACGAACGCCGGTCCCTGGCTCTGGGCCAGAAAAGCCGCGCCGATCGGGGCGATGGGTGCGAGCAATGTTCCACCGAAGTAGTCCACGCTCGTGACACGGCCCAGGAGGCGTCGAGGTACGTGAACCTGGAGCGCCGTGACCCAGAGGACCCCGAAGCACGCGAAGCTCAGGCCATTGATCGCGCTCGCTAGGAGGGCGCCGGGCACCGTAGGCACGAGCCCGTAAATGAAGAACGAGACGCCCATAAGCGCGCCGAGGAGGTACATCGCGACGCCACTTCGCCGGATGCGGACCTGCGCGATCGCTGTGGCGCCGATCGCCTCTCCCACGCCGACCCCCGCGCTGATGATCCCGTACGTCACCGCGCCGCCGCCGAGGACCGTCGTCACAAGGAGCGGGAGCGCCACGGCGATCGCGCCTATGAACGCGGCCACGATCAAGGACCAGCCAAAGATCGTGACCCAGA
This sequence comes from Chloroflexota bacterium, assembly GCA_005881085.1. Classification (GTDB taxonomy): domain Bacteria; phylum Chloroflexota; class Limnocylindria; order P2-11E; family P2-11E; genus 3-1-20CM-2-70-9. The sequence goes on from VBGU01000011.1 coordinate 481, forward strand.
GCCACTGCACCGAGAAGACGAACGCGAACCCTTCGCGTATCTCTCCCGGGATCGACCGCCGCGCCTCGCTGACGAGTGGGCGCGCGCGCGTGAGGGCGACCGCTCCGGCGGAGAGGAAGAACGTGACCGCGTTGAAGGCGAAAGCCGCGGCGGGGCCGGCGGTCGCGACGAGGAGGCCGCCGACGATCGGGCCGCCGACACGCGCGCTCTGACGGGAAAGACCCTGGACCGCGTTGCCCGCGACGAGGATCTCGTCGGGCACGAGCTCGGGGATGATCGCGCCGAGCGCAGGGACGCTGAAGGCGCTCGCCGCACCGAAGCACGCGGCGGCAACGTAGAGGTGCCACATCTGAAGGGCGCCCGCGAATCCCAGGATCGCCATGCTGCCGACGGTGACACCGCTGGCGAGCTCCGTGGTGATGATCAGGGTCCGGCGAGGGACGCGATCGGCCACCGCGCCGCCGATCAATAGGAACACGAGGCTCGCTCCCGTGAAGGCCGAAACGAACGCGCCGAGCTCGAAGGCGGAACCGCCGAGCTGCAGCACCTGGAACGGGAATGCGATGTTCGAGACGAAGGACCCGAGCAACGTCAGGGTCTGCCCGGTCCACAGCAATCGGAAGTCGCGGTGGCGAAGCGGCTCGACGATACGGGGAAGACGCACTAGCGAAATCGTGTCGCCGCGACGAGCACGACTCCGCCGACCACCGCGAGCGGGATAGCCGGCGCGAGCACGGGCACGGTGGTCAGCGCGAATGCGCCGGCCACCGCACCGAGCGCGAGCGCGACGACGATCGAGGCGCGACGCCGGAGATCGCCGCTGACCGCGCCGAGAGCGCTCAGCTCGCTCAGAAGACCGGTGAGCGTCCCGGTGACGTACGTGGTCGACATACCCGGCGCGAGCGCTCGAGCGGTTGCGGCTTGAATGCCCATCGCCACGCCGGAGAACGCGATGAGCGTCGCCGCGCCGATGCCGTCGGGGTGCGCTCCGGTGAGGAGCCAGCCGATGAGGAATGCGGCTTGAAGTACCCACTCGAGCGCGAGGGCGCGCGTCACGTTCGGCGACCAGTGCGTCTCGATGGCGACCGCGCCGACGATCCGCGCACCGGCGACGACGCCGGCGCCGTACGCGACCAGCGCAACGATGGAGCGCAGCGCATTCCCGAACGCGCCCTGTCCGACCGCGAGCCCCAACAGGACGATGTTGCCGGTCATCACCGCCGTGAACACATCGAGGCGAAGGAGCGCGACCGCGTCGACCGAACCCGCGGCGAAGGTCAGCGCGACAAGGAGGAGGTCGCGACGTCGGAGCTCGCGCATGTGTCAGCCGGCCGCGAGCTCGCCGATGACGTCGGGAAGCGACGAGAGGTCGCGAAGGACGCGGGTCGGCGCGGTTTCGAGGGTCTCGCCGTGCCTGTCGATGAAGACCGTCCGGAATCCGAGTGCCGCCGCCGGCCGCATGTCGTGGAACTGGCTCGCGCCGACATGCACGGTCCGCTCGGTTGAGGCGCCGGTGCGTTCGAGGAAACGGCGCCAGTGCCCGGTCGCCGGCTTGTAGCTGTGAGAATCCTCGGCGGTGATCGCGAGGTCGGGCCGGATGCCGAGGCGGCCGATCGAGAGCTCGAGGAGATCCCGGTCGACGTTCGAGAGGATCGCGATGTACCGACCTTGATCGACGAGAGCACGGAGCGCGGCGCGGACCTCGGGGAAAGGCCGCCAGTCGGCCAGCGATGACGGCAGCGGCGAGGGCTTGTCATCCGGGATCGGCGCGTCGAGTGAGCGAAGGACGCGGCGGCCGACGCGATCGAGCACGTCCTTATAGAGATGAAAGCCCTCGGCTTCGAACTGGGCTTCCATCGAGATGTACCACTCGGCGAGCGACCGGCGGTCGGTCCCTTGGGGCAACAACGGGAGGAGCGCGTCGGTGATCCCCCGCTCCCAGTCGATGAGTGTCCCGTAGCAGTCGAACGTCACCCACTCCACCGACATTGCGAGGCTAATGGAGGTGCGGCAGGATGGAAGTCGTGAAGTACGCGCTGTCCTCGAAGGAAGCGAGCGCGTCGCGCGTCGGCGTCGGCGCGGCGGCGTGGCGCTCGGAATTGGAGCGCGCGGCGATCCGCTTCAGCACCGGCGATGGATCGAGATGCGCGGCACGCGCGCTCAGATACAGATCGCCAAGGGCCATGAGCCAGTCGCGGTAGTCGCGCCGCTGATCGTCAATTGACGCGGCCGCGACCCCACGCTCGAGCCACTCCGGCCGTCCGCCCTGCTTCAGGATGCGCGACGCGTACGCGAGGTAGTCGTCCAGAAGAAGGTGCGCCTCGCGCTCGTGAACGATGTCGCGGATGATCGCGCAGCGCGGCGGATCGGACCGCGCGTAGAGGTCGCATATCTCGTCGAAGACGGCGAAGACCTCGTCGCGCGGGCCGAGCCCGAGTCCCGCCGCCGCGTTCGCGGCCTGCGGTAAGCGCGCCATGAGGTTCGAGAGCTTCCCTTTCTTCGGTCCGAACGCGGCGTCGAACGCGCGATCTCGCTGCTCTCGCCACATCCGAATCGGCGCGTCGAGCCGTTCGAGCCGCTCCCTAAGCTCCTCGAGCGACGGCCCGTCGATCATCGCGCCAAGCGTTCCGCGAGCTTTTCGACGAGGCGCCGCGCGACCTCGGTCTTCTTCAAAAGGGGCAGCTGCTCCACGCCATCCGCGCTGACGAACGCGACCTGGTCGTCGTCTGAGCCGAACCCCGACTGTGGAGCCGCGACGTCGTTTGCGACGACGAGGTCGAGCTTCTTATCCCTGAGCATCCGGCTGGCCTCGGCGGTCGCGTCGCCGGTCTCCGCCTTGAACCCGATGACGATCGTGCCGGGCCGGCGCGACGCGACGATCGCCTTGAGCAGGTCCGGATTCTCGATCAGCCGAATCTTCATCTCGTTGCCGAGGTCTTTCTTCTTCATCTTCTTCGTTGCGCGCTCGATCGGTCGGTAGTCGGCGACCGCGGCCGCCATGATCACGGCGTCCGCGCGGGGTAGGTGCGCGAGGATCGCGTCCTTCATGTCGTCTGCACTCTCGACAGGAAAGGTGCGCACGCCAGCGGGGGCGACGAGGGCGGTCGGACCCGTGATGAGAGTCACGTCCGCGCCGGCGTCGCGCGCGGCGGCCGCGATCGCATACCCCATCTTGCCGCTCGAGCGATTCGAGATGAACCGAACCGGATCTACCGCCTCGAGCGTGGGACCGGCAGTGACTACGACCGAGCGCCCCGCGAGTCCCTGGGACAGGCCGAGCGCGTCGTCGATCTCGGCCTCGATGCGCTCCAGCGAGGCGAGACGCCCCGGGCCGATGTCGCCGGAGGCAAGTGGCCCCGTCTCCGGGTCGATCACGCGAACGCCGCGCGCCCGGAGAGCGGCGACGTTCGCCTGCGTCGCGGCGTGCTGCCACATGTGCGTTTCCATCGCCGGCGCGACGATGACCGGCGCGGACGTCGCGAGCACCGTCGTGGCGATCAGGTCGTCGGAGAACCCGTGCGCGAGCCGCGCGAGGACGTGCGCGGTTGCGGGCGCGACGACCACGACGTCGGCCTGGCGGCCCATGGCGACGTGACCCGCGGAGCGCTCGTCCTGCATCGTGAACATCTCGATCTCGACCGGCCGATGCGTAAGGGCCTGAAACGTGAGCGGAGTGACGAACTCGGCCGCGCTCTTCGTCATGACCACCTGGACCGTCGCGCCCGCCTGCACCATCCGACGGGCGAGCTCGACCATCTTGTAGACCGCGATCGAGCCGGTCACCGCGAGCACGACGAAGCGGCCGCTGACGCGCGTCAAGCGTTCAACTCCCACAAGAGGCGCAGGCCCTCGAGGGTCAAGTCCTCGTCGACCAGCTCGATTCCCTTGGCGAGCGGCGCGATCGTCGCGGCGAGACCGCCCGTCGCAAGGACGCGCGGGGTCACGGGACCCAGCTCAGCGATGAGCCGCACGAGCAGACCCTCGACGAGTCCGACGTAGCCAAAGACGATCCCCGAGCGCAGGCAGTCGGCGGTGTTCTTCCCGATCGCATTCGCCGGCGGGGTGAGCGGAACGCGGAACAGGCGGGCGGCGCGCCCGAACAGCGACTCGGCGGAGACTTCAAGCCCCGGCGCGAACGCGCCTCCGAGAAAGTCGCCCTCGGCGCTCACAACGTCGAAGTTCGTGGTGGTACCGAAGTCCACGACGATCACCGGGCCGCCGTACCGGCGGTGCGCGGCGAGTGTGTTCGCGATGCGATCCGCGCCGACCTCCGAAGGGTTGTCGACACGCAGGCGAACGCCGGTCTTCACGCCGGGACCGATAACGAGCGCGGGGCGGTCGAGGTACCGCTCCGCGAGCCGGGTGAACGACGCGGTGAGCGGCGGCACCACCGAGCCGAGCACGAGTGCATCGACGTCCTCGAGCGAGAGATCCTCGCGACCGAGAAGCGCATCGACCATCACCGCGAGCTCGTCCTCGGTCTGGTCGGCGCGCGTCGCGGTCCGCCACGTCGAGACGAGCGTCGTTCCGTCGTACGCGCCGAGGACGACGTTCGTGTTCCCGACATCCGCGGCGAGCAGCGTGGTCAATCAGTCCTTCGCTTCCGTCGCGCCGGTGCGCATGCCGCGCTTTCCCATCACCTTAAGGCGCTTCGCAACGTTTGCCGGGACGTATTTGTCGATCGGGGCGCCGAAGGCGGCGAGCTCCTTCACGCGCGATGCGGAGATGAAGAGGAATTCCGGCGCGGTCATGAGATAGACCATCTCTATCTCGGCGGCGAGAGAGCGGTTCATGTTCGCCATCTCGAACTCGAACTCGAAGTCGGAGAGCGCGCGGATCCCGCGGACGATAAAGCTCGCGCCGCAGGCGCGGGCGAACTCGACTTGCAGCCCGTCGAAGGCGCGGACCTCGACGTTTCGGTACTTCGCGCAGGCCTCGCGCATCAGCTCGATGCGCTCCTCCGCCGTGAACACGGTCTTCTTCGCGAGGTTGCGGCCAACACCGATGACGACGCGATCGAAGAGGCGCGCCGAGCGCTCCACGATGTCGACGTGCCCGTTTGTCGGCGGATCGAAGGAACCGGGGTAGATAGCGACGCGATCACTCATGCGGTCGCGATACCTCCTTGGCGTGCACGCCGCGCGCGCAGGGTAACGCTAGCCGGTGGGTAGCGGGGTGGCGGCGCGGAGGCGTTCCGTGACCGCGCGCAGGATCTTCACCGCGATCTCTCCGTTCTGGTGGAGCACGTCCCGGAACTGGCTGTGTCCGAGGACAAGACAGCGCATCGGCGTGGACGCTTTCACCGTGGCGGTCCGCGGTCCGTTATCGATGAGCGCGATCTCGCCGAAGAAATCGCCGGGGCCGAGAGTGCGCTTGCCCTGAATTGCGTCGACCTCGGCCTTGCCCTCGAGGATGACGAAGAAGTCGCCGCCGCTCTTGCCCTTCTCGGTGAGCACGCGTCCCGCCGGGATGTCGACCTCGTCGGCGCGCGAGGCGATGAAGGCGAGCTCTTTGTCGGAGCAGCTCCCAAAGAGCGGGACGGAACGCAGTCGATCGATGCGGGCGTCGGCCACGGCGCGGAGTTTAGCCCTCGCTAGGCGATCCGCCTCCCGGACGAGTAGACCTCGGCGATAAGCGGCGCCCCCATGCGATAGGCGAGCTCGCGCTCGTCGTCGGTGTCGAGCACGACAATGTCCGCGCGTCGCCCGGCCAGGAGTGCACCGACCCGACCGCCACGACCGAGCGCGTGCGCGGCGTTGATGGTCGCCGCGACGATGGCCTCGTGGGGAGTGAGCCCGCAGAGGGTGACGCCCAGCGCGATCGCGGTGGGCATTCCCTCGAGCGGTGAGGTGCCCGGGTTGTGGTCCGACGCGAGCGCGACCGGGACGCGCGCCGCTATGAACCGGCGTGCCTCCGGCGGCGGGTACCCGACGAAGAAGGCGCTCCCGGGGAGGAGGACCACGGGCACCTCCGCGCGCGCGAGGGCACGGATCCCATCCGCCGAGGCGTGCGCGACGTGATCCGCCGAGCGTGCGTGCGTGCGCGCCGCGAACGCCGACGCGCCGACGTCGTTCAGCTGGTCGGCGTGCATTGTCACGGCAAGCCCGGCTTTCTTCGCGGCGGCGAAGAGCGGACGGACGTCGTCGACGTCGAACACACCCTTCTCGACGAAGGCGTCGACCGCCTCCGCGAGACTCTCGTTGGCGACCGTCGCGACCGCCTTGGTCGCCTCACGTATGAAGCTCTTGCGATCGTCCGTGTACGGCGCAGGCAGAGCGTGCGCGGCGAGGTAGGTGACCGCGACGTCGATCGGCGCATCCGCCTTCGCGCGCGCAAGCAGACGGAGCTGCCGCAGCTCCTCGCCCGGATCGAGGCCGTACCCGCTCTTCACTTCGATCGTCGTCGTGCCGAGCTCGGCGGCGTCGGCGATGCGCCGCATGAGCAGTGCGAACAGCTGGTCGTCGCTGGCGTCGCGCGTCGCGCGAACGGTCGCGTGGATCCCGCCGCCGGCCGCGAGGACCGCCAGGTAATCAGCGCCGCTTTTCCGGGTCGCGAATTCCTCCCAGCGCTCGCCCGCGTAGCAGAGATGCGTGTGCGGATCGACGAAGCCTGGCATGACGACGCGGCCCTGGACATCGACATCGATCGCGCCCTCGACGCGCTCGATGGCGCCGTGGACGCTTCCGTGTCCCGTCGCGACGATCGCCCCGTCGCGCACGGCGACGAAGCCGTCCATCACCGCGCCCACGTCGCCCGCGGCCGGTCCGACCCGAGGACGCTCGTCTTTCAGCGGCGCCAGCGTCAGCAGCCGCGCGCCGTGAAGGACGAGGTCCGCCACGGTCATTCCAGGAAATGGCTCTCGATGACGCGATCTCTCGTGAAGCCCTCGAGCTTGAGGGAGTCCGCCGCCACCTGCAGGACGGCGTCGAGGGGGATGAGCCCGATGAGCTCGCCGCGCAGCAGTTTCACCCCGGCCGCGGTCGCACGCGCCTCCACCTCACGCCACACCGTCGCGAGCGAGGTCACCGTGTGATCGAGGAGGTTCATCGACACCTGCACGCGTGCCGGGTCCGTGAGCATGAAGCCCTTCGCCTGCACCGCGGGAAGGCCGCCCGAGGATTCGCGGATCTCCTTGGCGATGCGCTGCGCCAGCTTGAGATCCGTTGAATCGAGCTCGATGTTGAACGCGATGAGGAATGGCCGCGCGCCAACGACGATCGCGCCGGCCGTCGCGTGCATGCGGTTCGGTCCCGCATCCGGCACGTGGGTCGTTTCGAGAAGCGCCGCGAGTCCTTCGTACTCGGGCTTGCGGATATCGGGGAGCCGAACGCGCTCGGGCGTCTTTGCCGCCTTCGCATAGAAGTAGACGGGCACCTGATGGCGCTCCGCGACCTCGCGGCCGAACCGGTGCGCGAGCTCGACGCACTCGTCCATCGACACACCCGCGAGCGGGATGAACGGCACGACGTCGACCGCGCCCAGGCGCGGGTGCGCGCCTTTATGCGTTTTCATGTCGACGTCGCGGTACGCGACGTCGATGAGCGCATGCGTCGCGCGCACCACCGCGTCGGGTTCACCGGCGTAGGTGAAGACCGAGCGGTTGTGGTCGACGTCGCTCGTGCGGTCCAGCAGGCGAACGCCATCGGTCGCGCGGATCGCGTCGGCCAGGCGGTCGATCACATCGCCGCGCCGGCCTTCGCTCACGTTCGGAACGCACTCGACGAGCTTCGCCACCGCGCGAGAGGCTAGCGTTATCGCGCGCTAACGGCCTGCTGGCGCTTCCATCCGGGGCATCTCGAGGGCGCCGGCCTGCATCGCGATCGCGAAGCCGTCGTTCAAGCCCCAGTGCTCCACGATCTTGCCGTCCTTCAGCCGATAGACGGACCACGATTCGATGTCCTTGATCGGCGTCCCACCCTCCGGTGCCGCAATGCCCGGCACGCCGCCCATGTACTGCGCGCTGAAGGTGCTGCGGACGAAGACCTTGTCGCCTTCGGCGAAGAGATCCTTCATCTCGAGCTGGCGGTCCTTGAAGGACTTCATCGAGCCCTGGTGCGCGATCTTCGCGCCCTCAATGCCTTGCGGCAGGAATGGCGGCCGGTCATGCGATTGATCATTCGGAGCGAAGTACTGATCGAGCTTATCGAGCTTCCCATCGATCCAGAGCTGTTCGACTGTGCGGACGATGTCCTTGTTGCGTTGCTCGTCGCCCATGGTGCGCCTCCCCTTGGCCGCGCTCTAGTGCCGGGCGGCCTCCGGCATTCTGCCCTCGGCGTTGCGGATCCGACGCGTCAACATCGGAAGCAACGCCAGTGCGATCTGTGGGTGGCTCTCGAGGATCCCGCGGAAATGCCAGCGCTGGATCCCGAGTGCGGTGGTCGGCTCGACCGCACGGACGGTCGCCGAACGTGGGAATTCGTCGAGGAGCGCCATCTCGCCGAAGACATCGCCGGGACCGAGCGTGGCGATCTTCTGCTCCTTGCCGTCGCGGTCCTGGACGATGTCGACCTTGCCGGAGCGGATGATGAAAGCGCCGACGCCGGTGTCGCCTTGCCGAACGATCTCCTGCCCCGGCTCGTACCGTTGCTCGACGGCGGCATTCGCGATGGCCTCGAGCGAGCGCTGGTCGAGATCCTCGAACATGGCCACCCGCTTCAGGAAGTCGATGCTCGTCGGCACGGGCGGGATGCTAGCCGATACTCAATATCCATGCCCGAATTCCGCATCGACGTGGCCCACGACATCGCGGCCTGCGCGGCCACGGTCGCGCTGCAGGAGGAGGTCTGGAGCGGCGACGTGGTCGTCCACCCGCAGCTCATGCTCGCCGTCGTGCACAACGGCGGTTTCATCGCGCTCGGCTACGCGCCGGAGGACCCAAAGCCCGCGGGCTTCGTCTTTGGATTCCTCGGGATCCACGACTACCACTTCAGGCACCATTCGCACATGCTCGCCGTCCGGGATCCGTATCGGGGCAGTGGACTCGCACAGCAGCTCAAGGAGGCGCAACGCGATCACTGTCTCGACCAGGGCATCGAGATCATCGCGTGGACGATGGACCCGCTCGAAGCGCGCAACGCTCGCTTCAACTTCGGGAAGCTCGGCGCCTACACACGAACGTATTACCGAGACTTCTACGGCGCGATGCCCGACAAGCTCAATCAGGGACTTCCGTCTGATCGCATCTACGTCGAGTGGCCGATCGGACACGACCGCACCTACAAGCGCCTCCGCGGCGAGGACAAACCGGCGTCGCTCGAAGACGCTGAGCGCGAGGGAGTCGCGTACCTGCTTCGCGCCGACGCCGAGCGGCCCGGCCGCCTCGCCGAGACGATGAGCGCGTCGCATCTTCTCGTCGAGATCCCGCGCGGGTTCCAGGAGCTGAAAGCGCGCGACGCGAAGCTCGCCCTCGAGTGGCGCCTCGCGGGGCGCGACGCGTTCGAGCGCGCGTTCGGCGAGGGCTACGCAGCCGTCGAGTTCCTGCGCGCTGCCGATGGCCGCGGCGCGTACCTCCTCGTGCCTCAACCGCGCAGCGATCTCCCCCTCGACACGGACGACGCATGAAGCTCGAGCGCGTCGAGTTGTTCGTCGTGCGCCTTCCTTTGAAGAACGCGTACGAGACGAGCGGCGCGCGCGAGACCCACATGACGCGGGTCCTCTGCCGCGTCGAGTCCGAGGGCACGGTCGGATGGGGCGAAAGCGTCGCGGGAGAGCTCCCCTGGTATTCGGGCGAGACGTGGGGAACGGTCCTCTACTCGCTCGAGACATTCATCCTTCCGGAGCTCTTCAAGGCCGACCTCGCGTCGGCCGAGGACGTCGATCGCAAGCTCGCCTGGATCCGGGAGCACCGCATGGCGAAGGCGACGGTGGAGATGGCGGTCTGGGACCTCTTCGCCAAGCGCGCGAACAAGCCGCTCTCCGCGCTCCTGGGTGGAACACGCGACCGGATCCTCTGCGGGGTCGCGATCGGCATTCAGCCGTCGATCGACGCGTTGATGGAGACAATCCGTCGCGAGCTCCA
>VBGU01000343.1 GCA_005881085.1 Chloroflexota bacterium
CAGCAGGATCTCAACGTCGAGCGCGAAGGACCAATTCCGGATGTAGTGGAGGTCCAGACGCACCATGTCGTGGAACGGGACCTCACTCCGCCCGCTCACCTGCCAGAGACCGGTGATGCCCGGAACGGCGCGCAGCCGCCCAAGCTGCCAGTCCTCGTACTTCTCGATCTCGGAATCTGTCGGCGGCCGCGGCCCAACGAGGCTCATATCACCGAGTACGACGTTGATGAGCTGCGGAAGCTCGTCGAGGCTATAGCGGCGCAGGAACCGGCCGACGCGGGTGATGCGAGGGTCTCGCCGGATCTTGAACATCGGGCCCGTGACCTCATTCCTCTCGAGAAGCGAGACGACGAGACCATCGGCGTCCTGTTGCATCGAGCGGAACTTCAACATCCGGAAGCGACGGCCATCCTTGCCCACGCGGACCTGGCGATAGAACGTTGGCCCGGGCGAATCGAGCTTGATCGCCACCGCCACACCAAGGAAGAGAGGCGCGAGCGCAGCGAGACCGAGGAGGGCAAGCCCCAGGTCGCAGATCCGCTTCGCGCAGCTCACCGGCGCGACCGGGGTGAAGTCGATGTAGTGCCTCGCGCCGATCCGGCGAACGTTGAACCGGCGCGGCAGCAGCTCGCCAAAGTCAGCGGCGTACTTCACGCGGACCCGACGCCCAAAGCCCCTGGTCAGGACCCGACTCAGCTGGGCGCGACGGTCGCTCGGCAGCGCGATGACGAGCTCGTCGACGCCGAAGTCTTGGACGAGCTCATCCAGACGCGCGATCGGTCCGAGGAGCGGACGATCGATCTCGTCAAGAAGATCGCTTCCGTTGTCGGCGTAGCCGACGACCTGATAGCCCTTCGCCACCAGCTCGCGAGCGGACTCCTGTCCTGCGACGTTCGCGCCGACGACGATCGCCCGTCGCCCCGGGACGATCGTTCTGCAGAGAGCCGCGTAGCCGCGCGCGGCCGCGATGTGCCAGATCGCGAGAGCCGTGATGGCGATCGCCGAGCCGGCGGCTGACCAGGATTTGGCGAACGGCCCGTCGACAAAAAGCGACAGCACGACCGCGCCGACGAACGCGATGCATACCGACGAAACGATCGCGTAGAGCTGTGATGGCCAGGGGAGTGGATGCTCGAGGTCATAGAGGCCACGAGAAATGAGAAGCGCGATGGCGACCGCCACGATCATCGCCAGCAACGGGGAGCCAGAAAGCATCGTCCACGTCGTCGGGTCGCGCGGTCCCGCGCGAAGAAGGTCCGCGACAACGAACGCATCGAACATTAGGAGGGCGTCGATGCCGATGGCGACGCTCACGAAGACAGCCGGTAGCAGACGTCGAAATTGAGGCTCGCCATCGTAGGCGGCGCCCGACCACGTGCGCTCGCCCGCGGCGACCGGGATGTCCGTCACTTCGGCCCTCACGCGAGTGCCGCGCGCAGGCTCTCAGCAAGAAGACGAGCGAACATCGCCGTGTCCTTCACGAAGTAGCGGTGCCAGAGCCGGCATGGTTCGAGGCGGAACCGGTGAAGCCATTCGAGGCCAGATCGCTGCATCCACAGCGGGGCCCGCGACACGGCTCCCGCGAGGACGTCGAGCGAGCACCCAACGCCCATCGCCACTTGGACGTTGAGCTCATGGCGATGCGCGGCGATCCAGGTGTCCTGCCGCGGCGCGCCGAACGCCACGAAGAGCATGCGCGCACCACTTCGGTTGACGCGGTCGACGATCTCTTGGTCGTCTTTTTCCGACAGCGGTCCAAAGGGCGGCGAGTAGGCCCCCGCGATCACCGCGCCCGGGTAGCGCATCTTGATCGCATGGCCAGCAGCCTCCGCGATACCCGGACGCCCACCAAGGAGGAACATCGGTGCACCTGTCGTGGCCGAGTGGCGGCAGCATTCCTCGACGAGGGAGTTCCCCGTCACGCGCTCGGGGAGTGGTCGGCCCGCCAGCCGCGACGCCCAAACGAGGGGCATTCCATCGGCGACCGCGAGGTCGGCTTCGTTGATCGTCTTCCGGAAGCCGCTGTCGGCCTGCGCGATCTGTAGGAAGTCCAGGTTGACCGTCACGATCTGGTGGAGCCGGTCTGTGCGTAGGTAGGCCGCGATCTGCGCCGCGGATTCGGCAAGGCTGATCCGGTCGATGAGCACGCCTGAAAGGACCACGCGATCGCGTCCACTCCCCGAGCGAAGGCCCGCCCGCCGGCGCCCCCGCGCATCGAGCAGCCGGGCGCCAGCCTGGCGGGGATGTGCCGTCGCAAGAGCCATCGGCTCCGCTGTCACGACGCAATCGAAGCGCAGACGGATTGAGGAAAGCTGCCGCCACCGCATGACGTTGGCTCGGACGGGGGCGGGATGGCCGCGAACGGGCGCCTGAAGCGCCAATCCCGTCAATGGGAATTCAATCCGCCGAAGGGGGCGACGCTCGCGTGAGCCCGATTTCAGGAGATCTTCGACTAAGGCAGGAAGCTGGCGGTCACCGCTCGTTCCCCCGTCACCGTTACGCTGCAGCTCGTACCCGACGGCGCGTCGCAGCCGCTCCAACCGTTGAAGACCGCGAGCAGATCGGGCCGCACGGTGAGTGTGACCACGGTCCCATACGCGAAGCGGACGGAGCAGGTGGCCCCGCAATCGATCTGATCGGGGCTCGGCGGATCCGACGCCGATGTGACGGTTCCGTTACCGATACCCAGCGTGCTCGTCTTCTGGACCGTCAGGGGGAAGGTCTTCAGATCGAACACCGCCGTGATCAGCCG
>VBGU01000344.1 GCA_005881085.1 Chloroflexota bacterium
AAGGCGGTCTGACGATGGACAGCGACGACGTCCTCATTTACGACAACGTCGACGGCGAGCCTGACGAGGGCGAGACCTGGATCGCGGAGCAGGCGCGACTCGTCCTTTTGGAGGACGGCAGCTAGGGGTAGCGTCTGCGCCAGTGGGCTTGTTGCGGGGCGCGCTCGTTCTCCTTCGACGTTGGCTCCCCCGAAAGGTCGGCGTCCCGACCCAAGGGGTGCTGCCGGATCACGAGAGTGGCGTGCGCCGAATGGTTTCGGACTCACGTGGTGAGGCGTATCGCGCGTTTCGAACACTGGCCGAGGCGCAAGGGGTCTCCGACGGAGTAGTCGTAATGGAGGGTGATTACGGCGGCCAGATCTATCTGACCTGTCCCGCGCGCCTTGTGAACTGCGACCAGGCGACACTCGAGCGCCTGCTTCGCGATCTCGACCGTCTTGGTTGGAAAAATCCTGAGACGTCACACGTCTTCTTCGAACGTGGAAACCCGGGCTCTGGAGTCTGGGGCGGCATGGGCGGTGGCTTGATCGTTGAGGGCGTGTGGCTTCATCCAGAGTTGCAGAAACTTGGTATCGAGGAACGAGTTCGCGACGTGATCGGCGGGGGGCTGAGCGGGCTGACCTAGGTTCCTACCACTACCCCGCCGTCCACCGAGAGCACGGCGCCGTTGATGAACGAAGCCTCGTCCGACGCGAGGAAGAGATACGCGTAGGCGACGTCCTTCGGCTCGCCGAGACGGCGGATCGGCGTGCGCTCGACCATCGTCGCGAGGATCTTCTCCGGCATCTGACGAACCATCTCGGTCCCGATGAATCCGGGCGCGACCGCGTTCACGGTGATTCCCTTCGGCCCGAGCTCGCGAGCCCAGACCTTCGTCATTCCGATGACCGCGGCCTTGGTCGCGACGTAGTTGGTCTGCCCGAAGTTCCCATAGAGGCCCACGACCGAGGAAGCGTTGAGTATCCGTCCCGAGTGCTGGCGGATCATCGTCGGCGCGACCGCCTGCGTGCAGGCGAAGACGCCCCGAAGGTTCACCGAGATCACGGCATCGAAGTCCGCTTCGCTCATGACCCCGGTGATCTCGTCGCCCCTGGACTTCACGAGCTGCGCGTCCCGCAGGATCCCAGCGTTGTTCACGAGAATGTCGATCCGGCCGTGCTCCTTCGCCACCGCGGCCGCGCCTTTCGCTGCAGCCGTCACATCGGTCACGTCCACGCGCGCGTCAGCGCCATCCGCGACATCCCACGTCACGACAGTCGCGCCGGCGTCGCGGAACACGCGCGCGGTCTCGGCGCCGATCCCGCGTGCGCCGCCGGTGACGATCGCGATCTTGCCCTCCAGCCGGAACATCACATGCCCGAGTCTTCAGGCTCTTCGTCCCAGCCCTCATCCGACTCGAGCTCGTCCGCGTAGTCCTCCGGCTCAAGCCCGAGGCTTTCGATGACAGCGACGAGCCCGTTGCGCTGCTCGGGTGGCGTCGTGCGGATCCAGCCGCGGAGCACATCGTTGACGGTCACGCTCACGGCGCCGCGCTCGCTCGCGACCGACTCGGCCTCATCGTGGGCGGCGGCCCTCGCGAGCTCCCGGATGGTGTCGGGGACCATGCGGCAAAGGGTCGCGAGGACCCCTTCCGCGGTCTCATCCCAGTCCATCAGCCGATCGCGTCGATGCCCGTGGCGAACCGGCCGATGATGAGCTTCTGGATCTGCGTCGTGCCCTCGTACAACCGGTTGACGCGCGCGTCGCGCCAATAGCGTTCGACGGGGAACTCATCGGAGAACCCGTAACCGCCGTGGATCTGGATGGCGCTATCCGCGGCGCGCTGCGCGGCTTCCGAGGCGTAGAGCTTGGCGATGCTTGTCTCACGGGTGTTCGGCCGTCCCTTGTCCTTGAGGTCGCCGGCGCGCCAGACGAGAAGCCGCGCGGCCTCGGTCTCGACGACCATGTCGGCGATCAGCTCCTGGACGAGCTGATGTCCGGCGATCGGCTTCCCGAACGCCTTGCGTGTCGTCGCGTACTGCACCGACGCATCGATGCAGGCCTGCGCGACGCCGACCGCCCCTGCCGCGACCGAGTACCGGCCCGAGTCGAGCGCGGTCATCGCGATCTTGAAGCCCTCGCCGATCTCGCCGAGGCGGTTCGCGTCGGGAACGCGCACGTCGTCGAGGATGAGCTCGCTCGAGTCCGACGAGCGCAGCCCGAGCTTTCCGTGCAGCGCCTGGCTGCCGTAGGACTGGCGGTCGCGTTCGAGGACGAACGCGGTGATGCCCTTCGCCTCCTTCGAGGGATCGCCCTGCGCGAACACGAGCGCGAGCTTCGAAACCGAGCCATTGGAGATCCACATCTTCCGGCCGCGGAGCACCCACGAGTCGCCGTCGCGCTTCGCGCTCGTGCGGAGCTTCGTCGCGTCGCTTCCGACCTCGGGCTCGGTGAGGCCGAAGCAGCCGATGACCTCGCCTTTGCACAGCGAAGGAAGCCACCGCTGCTTCTGCTCCTCCGTGCCGAACTTGAGGATGGTCATCTCGACGAGCGAGATCTGGACGGAGAGCGTCGTGCGTACCGACGAGTCCGCGCGCCCGACCTCCTCGGTCACGAGCGCGTGCGAGACGAAGTCGAGCCCGATGCCGCCGTATTTCTCCGGCACCGGTCCGCCGAGCAGACCGAGGGGCGCCATCTTGCGGAGCACGTCCTTGGGGAAGACCTCGCCCCGATCGCGCTCGCGGGCCCCCGGCGCGATCTCCTTGTCCGCGAAATCCTTCGCGAGCTTGCGGATCG
>VBGU01000332.1 GCA_005881085.1 Chloroflexota bacterium
TCGACCATTCAATCTTCGACGCATCCCGCGATGCTCCGACCACGGCGATGCCCGATCGGCGCAGAGCGTCGCCGAGGCCCGCCGCGATCAGCTCATCGGTCCCGACGATCGCGAGGTCGATGAAGGACGCGAGGACGTGCTCGTCCAGCCAGTGCACGTTCTCCGGGCTCTGATCGAGCACACGCGTGAACAGCGACAGGCCCGCGTTGCCGGGAACGACGTCGATGGTCGTCACGCTCTTGCAGTTCGCGAGACGCCACGCGATCGCGTACTCGCGCCCGCCGCCGCCGAGCACGAGGCAGTTGAGACCGGGCGCGCCGGCCGACCGTCGCGGGCTGCGCTGGCGCCGCTGCT
>VBGU01000333.1 GCA_005881085.1 Chloroflexota bacterium
GCCGCGCGAAATGCGAACGTGAAGCTTTCGCGGCGCAACAGCACGTCGCCCTCTGGGGCCCCAGAGTCGCTCGGCCTCGCGACAACCTGGAGACCCTTCAGGCGGATCGTTCGTAGCTCCTCGATCGCGGAAAGCAATCGCGATTGCGCCGCGTCCGACCCGAACGCGATCACCACGCTGAGCGGACCCGCGATCGAACGACCCGCAAGCTCGACAACAGCCAAACCGCCGTCGGGATCGAAGATGCCCACGGCGAGGCCCGGGTGCCCTGTCCTCGTGAGGGTGACGTTGCCGTACAGAAGCGCGAGCAAGATCAGCGGCTCCCAACCCAGCGGTGGCGCGACCGCGAAGCGCGGGACTTCTCGGAGCAGCAAGGGAAGGACGCCGTTCCAATCGACGACGCCGTCGCCGAGCTCGACGGACCAGCGATCGAAGGTGCGTATCTGGGGCTGCGGACCCTTGGGGCCGCGCAACCGCATGAATCCGCCCGGGACGACACGCGTGCTCACAAGGTCCGCCCCCTGCTTTCGGAGACCAAGGACCGCCTGCATGCCGGCGCGCAACACGAAGGGGAGCACGATCCTTCCGCCGTCGGCGAGCTGCGCGATCCAGTCCGGCGAGAGATCGCTCACGCTCGCGGTGACCTCGATCCGATCGTAGGGAGCATTGTCCGCGCGTCCCTCCCAACCGTCGGCGGTGATCACCGCGACGCGGTCGACGCCCGCGCGTGCCAGATGCTGACGCGCCAGTGCGGCGATGTCGGCGTCGATGTCGATCGTCGTTATCGCGCCCCGCTCGCCAACAAGCGCTGCGAGGACGGCAGCGTTGTAGCCGGTGCCGGCGCCGATCTCGAGGATCCGCTGACCCGGCGCGACATCGAGGAGGTGCGCCATCACGATCATGATCCCGACCTCGCTCGAGGAGCTGATCGGCCTGCCCGCTTCGTCCTGTTTGGTAATGACGGCATCACCGCTGTACACACGTTCGAGCGGGACGTCGGGCAGGAAGACCTCGCGCGGGATCGTGCGAAATGCCATTTCGATCGCCGGCTCGACCTCCAGCCCACGCTGCTTGAGCTGATCGATCATCGAGTGACGAAGCTCGCGCGCGTCGGCCGTCGCCACGGCGCTCACTCCCACTGCTGCTCAATCTCGCGCTCCGCGCGAGACACGCTCAAGCGGATGGTATTCGGTCGTTCCGGCAAAGCCGCTCCTCCCTCACTCCCATTCCTGATCAATCTCGCGCCCCGCGCGAGACACGCTCAAGCGGATGGTGTTCGGTCGTTCCGGCAAAGCCGCTCCTCCCTCACTCCCACTCGATCGTCGCCGGCGGCTTCGACGAGACGTCGTAGACCACGCGATTGATGCCGGGCACCTCGTTGACGATGCGAGCCGAGACCCGTTCCAGCAGCTCGTACGGCAGACGCGCCCAGTCCGCGGTCATGAAATCTTCAGTGGTGACGGCACGGAGCGCGACGAGCGCACCGTAGGTGCGGAAGTCGCCCTGCACGCCAACGCTGCGGACCGGTGTGAGCACCGCGAACGCCTGCGCGACCGTGCGGTAGAGATCAGCGGCGCGAAGCTCCTCGAGGAAGATCGCATCCGCGCGCCTAAGCGTGTCGAGGCTTTCGCGATCGATCGGCCCGAGCACGCGCACCGCGAGACCGGGGCCGGGGAACGGGTGCCGCCAGAGGATGTCTTCAGGAATGCCGAGCTCCGCGCCGACGTGGCGGACCTCGTCCTTGAACAAACGGCGTAGCGGCTCGATCACCTCGAGCGCCATGACCTCCGGAAGGCCGCCGACGTTGTGATGCGTCTTGATGCGGGCGCTCGTTTTCGATTCGCGCGAGCGCGACTCGATGACGTCGGGGTAGATCGTGCCCTGCACCAGAAGCTCGACGCGTCCGACGCGCTCGGCCTGCTCCTCGAAGCACCGCACGAATTCCTCTCCGATGATCGCGCGCTTCCGCTCGGGATCGGCCACGTCCTTGAGCTTCGCGAGGAAACGGTCCGCCGCGTTGAGGTGGATCAGCCGCAGGCGCGGGCCGTACGCCGCGACGACCTCCTCGGCCTCGTTCGCGCGCAGGAGGCCCGTGTCGACGAACACACAGGTGAGTCGATCCCCGATCGCGCGCGCGACGAGCGCCGCCGCGACCGCCGAGTCGACGCCGCCCGAAAGGGCGCAGATCGCGTGGCGATCGCCGATCTTCGCGCGCAGCTCGCGCACCGCCTCCTCGACGAACGCGGCAGGCGTCCAGTCGCCGGTAGCGCCGCAAACGCGGTAGAGAAAGTTCCGGAGGATCTCGGCGCCGTGTGGCGTGTGAGCGACCTCCGGATGGAACTGCACCGCGTACCGCGA
>VBGU01000331.1 GCA_005881085.1 Chloroflexota bacterium
TCGCTCCCGCGTTCATCGGCGGCGCTAACGTATCGACAGAGATGATCGTCGACGGAACGCTCCGCCCACCGGCCGGACCCGGCATCGGCATCGAGCCGAGCCCCGACCTTGCGGAACGTTACCCGTACCGCGTGCCCCCGCCGGTCCGGAACGCACCCGCCCTGTACCAGGGATCGATCTGATGGTGAAAACGGATCCTCGCTGGATCGAGGCGGGGCCGCGCCCGATGCTCATCGGCGGTAAGTGGCGCACCGCTGAGGGCAGCAAAACGTTCAAGGTGATCAGTCCATTCACGAACGAGCCGCTGACGACCATCTCCGAAGCGTCGGCGTCGGACGTCGACGCGGCGGTGCGCGCCGCGCGGACGGCGTTCGATTCCGGTCCGTGGCCGCGCATGTCGCCCAACCAGCGGGCCGACATCCTCGCGAAGGTCGGGCGCCTGATAGAGCGCGAGCGGGATCGGCTCGCGTACATCGAGGCGGCGGACATGGGCAAACCGATCTCGGGCGGGTACGCACACCTGCAGCAGGGCATCTTCGCGTGGGACTACTTCGCCGGAAAGGCGCGCGATCAAGCCGAGGAGGTCGTGCGCGTCGCCGCCGGAAGCCATTTCAACTACCGCATGCACGAGCCGGTCGGCGTCGTCGCCGAGATCATCCCCTGGAATGGTCCGGCCGTGTCGGCGAGCCAGAAGCTCTCAGCGATCCTCTGCACCGGCAACACGGTCGTGCTCAAGCCGTCGGTGGAGTCGTCGCTCAGCGTGCTCGTTCTCGGCGAGCTGCTGATGGAGGCCGGGATCCCCGAGGGCGTCGTGAACATCGTCTGCGGACCGGGCGCCACGGTCGGCGATGCGCTCCTTCTTCACGAGGGCGTGAACATGGTCTCTCTCACCGGCAGCGTCGAGACGGGACGTCATGTCATGGAGCTCGCGGCCGCGGGGCTCAAGCGCGTAGCGCTCGAGCTCGGCGGGAAGAACCCGAACATCGTGTTCGGCGACGCCGACCTCGACGCCGCGGCGATGTGGGCGGGCATCGCGGCGTTCAGCAACGCGGGCCAGGTCTGCGTGTCCGGTTCGCGCCTTCTGATCGATGAGAAGGTCTACGACGACCTGCTCAAGAAGGTCGTCGAGCAGACGCGGGCGCTCAAGATGGGCGATCCGATCGACGAGAGCACGCAGCTCGGTCCGCTCGTGTCGCGCAAGCAGCGCGACCGCGTCCTCGAGTACGTGCGCATCGGCGTCGCTGAGGGCGCTCGCCTTGTCTACGGCGGTGACGCGCCGACGGAGCCGGCGCTCTCTCGTGGGAATTTCGTCCGACCGGCGATCTTCGACGGCGTAACGCCGGAGATGCGCATCGCGCGCGAGGAGATTTTCGGCCCGGTCCTATCGGTGATGCGCTTCCACGATGAGAACGACGCGCTCGCCCTCGCGAACGGTGTCGAGTTCGGTCTCGCCGGCGCCGTGTGGACGAGCGACATCCAGCGAGCGCTGCGCGTCGCCGGTCGCATCGACGCCGGGCAGATTTACGTGAACGGCTACTACAGCCCCGCGATGTCCGAATCGCCCGCGGTCGGCCACAAGCAGAGCGGCGTAGGCGAGGCCGGCTACCTCAAGTACACCGTCCCGAAGACCGTGTTCGTTCGTCTTGTGTCCTGAGTCACCGTGTAGTTCCTGCGTGATGCCGCAGGTCTCATCCCTGCTGGTCTTTATCCCCCTTCTCGAGTAGCGAGCGCACCAGGACCGGAATCTTTTGTAACTCTGGTGGCGCCGACCGCCAACTGAGTGGTCCGTACTCGAACATTCCCTGATGCTTTGCATCGTCCACGCTC
>VBGU01000338.1 GCA_005881085.1 Chloroflexota bacterium
GGCCTGCGCTTCTTCGCGTGCATGCTCGGCGGCTCCGACGGCCGCGCGCTGCTGGGCTGCGCCGCCCGCGGGTACTACGAGGCGATCGAGTCCGAGAGTCGCGACGCGGTACTCACCATGACGACGGTCGACGTGCCGCACGCAGGACTCCCGTAGAGCCTGGAGCGCGTGCATTCGTCGACCACCCAGGCCGGTGAAGGCGGTGACTCGCGCCAGCGCTAGCCCGCGATTTCGCCCTCGTTTAGGGCCGCTACGGGATGAACGCGAGATCCTCCGGGAGAAGCGACGTCGGGGTCTCGAAGAACGGGCCGGGCCCGTCCGGGTCGATCGTCGCCGCCCCGTCGCTCGCGAAGAACGTTGCGATCTGGTGCTGAGCCGCGATCGCGTACGGCGCGCCCGCACCGACGACGTTCGTCAGGAAGGTGTGCGGGTTCTTGCTCACCGCGGGGTTCGCAGCGTACGCGAGGTCGTTGCGGAAGAGCGTCGCCCGCGCAGCGAGGTGGCCGGCTCGCAGAATCGCGGTCGTCGTCGGGTTGGGGACGGTCTTGTCGCCGCGCGCGAACTGGATGATCACCGGCCGCGTGATGAACGGCGCGTACGCCGCGGGGTTGGCGGCTTGCTGCGCCCACTCCGTGTTGTCGATCAGCGCCTGGATCGCTGACGCGCCCGGCACGATGTCCTCGAGCGGCGGCAGGTTCCGGAGCGGAATGTTCTCGACGAAGGACGTAAGCGTCGCGTTCGGCACCGTGTTGTAGAGCGAGGGGGTCCGCCTGATCAGGGAGATTCCGACCAGCGGTCGGAAGCTCGGACTGAGCCGCGCGATCTCGATGATCGGCCCTCCCGGCACGTTCGGGACGCCCGCGCGAATATCGGGCTCCAGCCCGAGCAGCTGCAGGCCGTAGATGCCGCCGAACGATTGGCCTGCGTAGTAGATCCGCGAGGTGCTGAGGTCAGCCGATCCCTCTCCGTCGACGTCGACACCGCCCTCGAGGACCTTCACGAGCTGCATCAGGTCGATCGTCGTCTGGCGGAGGCCGTCGCGATTGCCGATCAGCGACTGCGTGCCGACGGCGCTGACACCCTCCGTCGATTCGATCGTGCCGTTGCCGTCCTGATCGATCCCGCGCCCCCCACTGGGCAACGTCACGGTCGCGCCGGAGTTGCTTATGACCGTGTACGTCCCGAGCGATCCGCCGCCGTGTCCGACGACGTTGATCGCGACCGTCGCGATTCCCGCATGCGCGAGCGAGGACGCGACCACCCAGGGGGCTCCGTCCTTGCTGTCGGTGAACCCGTGGCCGAAGATCGCGGTCGGCCAGCCGCCGGCGGGCTTGGCGCCCGCCGGGAGGAACAGCGTGACCTGTATCCGGTTCGTCGACTGCGGGACCGGCGTTCCGGTCCTCGTCCCGACCGCGGGAATCACCTCGGCCGAATTCTCGTAATCGGGCGAGGCGTACGAGCCGAACGCGATCGTGCCGACCGAGCCGGGGAAGATCGATAGCGCCGGGATGGGCAGGAACGACGGGGCAAATGTCGCCGTGCCGACCTGCCGCTGCAACTGGATCGTGCTGACGGACGAAAGCGGGAAGACGGTCCGCTCGCCGTTCGCCCCGAGCGCGAACGTCACCGCACCGCCCTGGAGCTGCGCGCGGATCTTGCGCGAGATCGCGTCGATGCTCTGCGTCGTGAAGAGGCTCGCGTCCGCGATCTGGCTCGGGGTGGCGCCGCCGGCCATCGCCGTCGGCAGCGCGTCGAGCAGCGCTTTGCGATAAGCCTTCAGCGTCGGGTCCTTCGTCTGCCCGAAGTCGAGGTCGCGCCGGAACGTCGTCGCGTCGAGCGGCTGGCCGCTCGCGTCATGGACGCCGCGCGTGACGACGAGCAGGTACGTCGTGTCCTGCGCGAGCTGCTCGTCGCTCTCGACGTGCAGTGTGTTCGTCAGCGGCTCCCATTCGGCCTGGTTGATCCCGACGACGTCGCCGCCGGGCCCGACGAGGAAGATCGTCGAGCTCGAGACGGTCGACAGGTCGATCGGCGCCGAGAACGGGATCGAGATGCGCGGCTGGATGTTGAAGCCGTCGAGCGTGTCGAGGACGTCGACGTCGGCGCAATCGGACGGGTGGGTAGCGCAGTCCGGCTTCGGCAAGTCGACGCGCAGGCCGGTGAGCTGTGAGGCGTCGGGGACGGTGAAGAGGTTGGTGGGAAATGGCTGTCCCGCCTTCGTCCCGGTCGCGGCGAGGGCGCCTCCCGGGAAAACGAGCGGGAGCGCGACCACCGCTGCGAGGATCAACGACCGCATCTCTAACTCTCTCCCCCGCGGAACCGCGGCCACGCTACTGCCGCCCCCTTCTCGTTGTCAACGCAACCGCCGGCGCGCTCTCCCGGGAGGCGCCGTGACGCTGGTTCTTGGGTGACCCGGGCGCTGACACCCGGCGCTCACCACCGATTGCCGGTGCTACGGTAACGAGCGGGCGGTTGAGGTTGAGCATCGGGATCGCGACC
>VBGU01000330.1 GCA_005881085.1 Chloroflexota bacterium
GTCGAGCTCCTCGAGTTCATCGACGATGTCGTGGATGCACTTGGATCGCGGAAGGAAGCTCAATACCTCGAGACGATCATCCGGGAGGGGACCAGCGCGGACCGCCAGATCCGCGTCTGGAAGGAGACCGGGCACCTGCACAAAGTCGTGGACAGCGTCGCGGCGGAGACGATCGCGGGCGTCCTGGTCGTCGCCCTTTAGTGCCCACCGTGACCGAGGCTGTCGAAGCGCTCGTACGCGCGACGGTCGATATGCCAGATGCAGAGATGGATCGCGCGTGGGTGTGACGCGAATACGACGAGGAGGGACTTCGTTTCGCGCTCCTCCTGGCGCAGCACGAGCTCCGCGACCTCGCGGTGCGGCTCGCCGCGATGCGGCCCGTGCCGCCGACGCAGGCCCAGCGCATCCTCGGCCAGTACCACTACGCGTACCGCGATCTCACCGGAGCCGTCGCCGGATTGCGCGACGACGATCTCGATCGCGCGCCCGCCGAGGGCGAGTGGCCCGTGCGGGAGGTGATCCTGCACATGTTCGGCGCTGACCACGGATTTCTCGGCACCGTGCAGTACGCGCGCGATCCGGACCGGCCGGCGGATGAGGAAGAGGCCGGCGACCGCTGGCCAACGTGGCGCAAGGAGCACGGCTACGCCGCGCCCGGCTCGCTTCCAGGCGGCATCGCTGACGTACGCACCGCCATCTTCGAGATCCACCGCCGCGTGCTCCGCGAGCTCGGAGACCTACGCGACGTGGATCTCGAGAGGCCCGCCGGTTTCTGGGATGGAGTGAAGCCGATCCGATTCCGCCTGCACCGGTTCGAGGCGCACTACGTCCAGCACACGATCCAGATCGACAAGACGCTCGAGGCGATCGGTCGCGCACCGACCGAGGCCAGACGCCTGGTGCGCGTGCTCTACCGCGACCTCGCCGCGGTCGAGATGCTCTCCTCTGACGGTTTCGGCCAACGCGAACGCGA
The DNA here is from genome assembly GCA_005881085.1 of Chloroflexota bacterium. Classification (GTDB taxonomy): domain Bacteria; phylum Chloroflexota; class Limnocylindria; order P2-11E; family P2-11E; genus 3-1-20CM-2-70-9. The sequence goes on from VBGU01000330.1 coordinate 974, forward strand.
CGAGGTCGCGAAGACGATCGGCGACCGCGCCGCGGAGATCAATAGGACCTAGGGCGCGCTCGCGAGGTCCTTCGCCACCGCGGTGACGACGTCGCCCGCCTTCTTCAGCCAGCTCGCCTCGACCACCGCGGGCTTGTCCGCATACACGTGAAGGATGAAGTCGGCGGCGCCGATGAACACCGCGGGAACGCGGCGACGCGCGAAGCTCTGCTGGTCGCTTCCGCCGGAGCCTGTCCCATCGCTTTGGACCCCGAGCCTTGCCGCGGTGTCGCGGACCCGGCGCTGCAGGTCCGGCGCTTCATTCGACACGAGGAGCGTGTCGGTGCAGCAGCCGATCACGTCGAGGTTCAGCACGGCGACGAGGCTTTCGACCCGGCCCGGGGCGACCGCGGTCTGCGCGATGTACGCCTCGGAGCCGAAGTAGCCCTCTTCTTCCCCGGCGAACGCCGCGAACACGATCGAGTGACTCAAAGACGAGCGACTCGCGGCAAGCGCCCGCGCGACCTCGATGGTGACGGCGGGCCCCGACGCGTTGTCGTTCGCCGCCTGGAAGACCGACCCGTCGGGGTCGGTGCCCACACCGTCGAGGTGACCGCCGACGAGGACCGCGCGTTGCGTATTGTTGGAGTCAGGCGAGCGCAGAAGACCGACGACGTTGATCGCGTCGACGTCGTGCACCGGCGTGAGCGACACGGTCATGCGCACCGTGGTGGGCACGTCGAACCCCGATGCGGGCGCGTTCGGATTGGCGCGACGCGCGCGCACGAGATCCTGTGCGGTCGAGACCGTTCTCCCGGCGGGCGCGAGCAGCTGGTCCGCGACTTCCTGGCTGATCACGAGCGTCGGCACGGTCTCGCTCTGCAGCCTCGGTATGTACGAGTAGCGGAGTGTCGCGCCGCCGACGATCAGTACGCCGATCGCTCCTTCTTGGTAGGCGTTCTCGACGGAGCTGCCGCCGTTCGGCGCCGCCGGTCCGGTGACGAGCGCGATCTTCCCGCGCGCGTTCGCGCCGGCGAAGTCGTTCAGCCCGCCGCTGCGCGCGGCGCCACCCACCGCGGCGATCTCCGCCTCGGCTTTGCCCGAGCCCGACCGCCCGCCGACGCTCTCCGTGAAATCAACGCGCGGCCGGTAGGTCTTCCCGCCGGCACCGGTGAGCGTGGACATCTCGGTGAGGTCGACGATCGGCATGGTGAAGTGCTGGAAGAACGTCCCGTTATCGCCCAGGGGCTCGAGCCCGATCTCGCGAAACCGGTCAGCGACATAGGTCGCGGCGTCGCGGTACCCGGCGGAACCCGAGTAGCGCCCGCCGCGTGCCGGGTCGGCGAGGTAGTCGACGTGTGCCTTCGCCTTCGCCGCGTCGAACTCGGTCGCGGGCGCGACGACGACCGCGGAGCCGGTCGGCGTGGTCGTGACCGGACCCGGTGAGAAGCACGCACCAAGCGCGAGAGCGACGGCGACCGTGAACGCCCAGAGGCGCCTCACTTCCCGCCGCGCTCCTCCTCCGTGCGGCGACGCTCCTCCATCCGCCGA
>VBGU01000336.1 GCA_005881085.1 Chloroflexota bacterium
TCGCGTGTCCCGGGGACGCAGCGCGCGGCGACCGGCAGATCCATCAGGACCGCCCACACCGCCGCGCGGGGAGCATCGACCGTCACGCGGTGCTCGAGCTTCACGCGACCTCGCGGACTGCGCGCTCGGTCCAGACCTCGGCCATCGCGCGCTTGTACTCGGCGCTCCCGCGCAGGTCGTCGATCGGATCCGTCGCCCGCGCCGCGAGCGCGGCGGCCTCGCGGATCGCCGCGTCGTCGAGACGGCGGCCAGTGAGCGAACGCTCCGCGTCGCGCGCCCGCAACGGAACCGTAGCGGCGCCGCCGAGCGCGATCCGCGCGTGCGTGCATGCGCCGCTGGCGTCCGTCGCGATCACCGCGGCGACCGACACGGTCGCGTAGTCGTCGAGAGTGGCCGGAAGGAACTTCTTGTAGGTCACGCGAGCGCCCCGCGGCAGCGGGGGGAGGTCGACGCGAAGGAGGATCTCGCCGGGCTCGAGCGACGTCTCAAAGAAGTCGACGAAGAGCGCATCCAGCGGGATGCGCCGCTCGCCGAACCGGGACCTTGCGACGGCCACGCCGTCGAGCGCGAGGAGCGTGACCGGCGGGTCCTGTGCCGGATCCGCGTGCGCGAGATTGCCGCCGAGGGTGCCCTGCTCGCGGATACGCACCGTCGCGACCGCCGCGAACGTCGACGCGAGCGCGGGCGCATGATCGCGAACGGCCTGCGACCGCGCGAGCGCGCCGTGCGTCGCGAGAGCGCCGAGCCCGAGGCCCGCAGCGGTCGCGCCGATCTCGCGGAGCTGCACGATCCGGCGGAGACCGAGCACGCGCGCGGGCCGCACGAGATCCTGCTTCATGAGGATGACGAGCGAGGTGCCGCCGGCCATGACGAGGGTGTCGTCGGGGTCGGCGGCCAGGATCGCGAGCGCCTCGTCGAGCGTCTCGGGCTCGACGTACTCGAACGGCCTCATCGCGCGTCGCGCGCTTTCGCGATCGCGCGGGCGATGCCGTAATAGCCGGTGCAGCGGCAGAGGTTTCCCATCTGCCAGTCAGCGATCTCGGCGTCAGTGGCCTCGGGCTTCGCGCGGAGGAGCGCGTCCGCGGCTATCAGCTGGCCAGACGTGCAGATGCCGCACTGGAACCCGCCCTCCTCGATGAACGCGTCTTGCAGCGGCGACGCGAGGCCTTCGATCGTCCGGACGGCGGCGCCGTCGACCTGCGTGGCGAGCAGCAGGCACGCCGACATCGGCGCGCCGTCGACCTGAACGGTGCAGAGGCCGCAGACCCCGACGGAGCAGCCGTCCTTCGTGCCGGTCTTGCCGAGATCCTCACGCAGGAGGTCGACGAGCAGCCGCTCCGCGGGAACGGTCATATCGACAGGCTCGTCGTTCAGCGTGAAGCGGATCCGGTGACGGCTCACGCGGATGCGGCCTCGCGCAGTCGAAAGCGCTGGATCTTTCCCGTCGCGGTCTTCGGCAGCTCGGCGACCGGAAGGGTCCAGCGCGGGCGCTTGTGGCGCGCGAGCCGCTCGGCGCAGAGGTCGTCGAGTTCGGCCGGCGGCGTGGCGCCGCGAAGCACGACGTACGCGCACACCTTGAGAAGGCCATCGGCGTCCGCGCGCCCGACCACCGCGCATTCCGCGACGCCGGGATGCGACAGAAGGACCGACTCGACCTCGAGCGGCGAGACCCATTGCGCGCCCACGCGGAGCATGTCGTCGTCGCGCCCGAGATGGAAATAGCGCCCATCCACGACGCGGTAGCGGTCCCCCGTCACGACCCAGCCGTCGCGGAACGTCGTGGCCGACGCATCGGGCCGGTCGTGGTAGCCAAGGGCCGTCGATCCACCGCGGACCCAGAGGGTCCCCTCGCTCGCGTCCGCACCGTCCGCGCCGACGACACGGGCTTCGTAGCCGGGGATGACGCGGCCGGAAGAACCAGGAGTCACCTCGCCGGCGCTGTTCGAGATGGCGATGTAGCCGATCTCGGTCGATCCGATGCCATCCAGGATCGGAAGGCCGAAGCGCCGATGCCACCGCTCCGCGAGCGGCGCCGGCAGCGCCTCGCCGGCCGAGATGCAGGCGCGGAGCGAGGAGGGATCCGCGGGCGTCCCGGCCTCGGCGGCGGCGAGCAGCGCGGCATACGCGGTCGGCACCGAGTAGAGGACCGTCGGGCGCTCCGTTCCAATGAGCCGCCACGCGCGGTCGGGAGAGAACCGCTCCGGATCGAGGACGACCGAGGCGCCTGCCGCGAGCGGGATGACCATCGAGTTGTTCAGTCCGTACGAGAAGAAGAGCTTCGCGGTGCTGTACACGCGGTCGTCCGGACCGATATGCGCGATGTGCCGGCCGTGAGCCAGAGACGGAAAGAGCGCGCGCCGATGCAGGTGGATGACCGCTTTCGGCGTCCCGGTCGTGCCGCTCGAGTACTGCCAGAAGCACATGTCGTCGCCGCTCGTGGGTGCGGTCTCGATCGGGCCAGCCCGGCCAGAGAGAAAGTCGGCGTCCGCGTCGGTGACGGTCATCGCCGCATCTGAGTCGCGCACCATGAGCGCGAGCTCTTCTGGGCGCGCGAGTGTAGAGAGCGGCACCGGGATCCCGCCGATCTTCACAGCGCCGAGAAATGCGGCGATGAACAGAGGCGAATCGCGCAGGATCAGCGCGACGCGCTCGCCCGGCTCGAGGCCGCGCACGCGGAGCTCGCGAGCCGCGGCGTCCTGCAGGGCGGCGAGCTCCGCGTACGTGATCGTGTCCCCACCGAAGCGGAGGGCTGTCGCGCTCCCGTGCCCGGACGCGCAGGCCGCGTCCGCGA
>VBGU01000337.1 GCA_005881085.1 Chloroflexota bacterium
GCCCCCTTCCGAAATGAAGAAGGCCTCCCGTTTCCGGGAGGCCTTCAGAACTTTCTCTTTTTGGTCTGTGAGGAGTGAGCCGCTACCCTCCCGGCCGCATGCGCGCCCTCTCAATGAGGACGACGATGACGATGCCGATAAGAAGGTTGCGCTGCACTGAGCGATCAGTGAACGCGACGGCGCGGGGTCGCGTCAAGTCAGGCCGGTGTGAATGTGCAGCGTGCACGGTTCCCGAACAGGCGTCGCGCTTCGGCACGCAGGCGAGCGCCCCCCGGTTTGAGCACGGGGCGAATGAGCACCGAATAGGCCCTTTCCCGGATGCCAGCCGAGGGCCTCGTTACCTAGCTTCCAGTCATGAAGGAAGGAACAGGCTCTCAGCCGAGCAAGGGCGGTCGGTGGATCGACGCTTTGGCGATCATTCATCTGGCGCTCGCCGTGACCGTCGTCGCCATGGTCGTTCAGACCTCGCGGATAACGGCAAACCCCGAGACGGCCATTGGCGTGGTCGAGTCGAAGCAAGTGATCAACGGCGGCGAAGATCCCGACACCTTCCAGCTGCGCTATTCCTTCGCGGGGACCTCAGGCGGCCCACACCGGGGGAGCGCGAGCGTCACGCAGAAGATCTATGACCGGACCTCCGTCGGCGACCCGGTCACGGTCCAGTACGCCGCCGACGACCCTGGCAACAACCGCGTCATCAGCGAGACGGGAGATCCAGAGGTCCTGAGGTTCGTTTTCTACGGGATCTACGGCCTCGGCATGTTCGTCTACTTCGGGCCGCGGCGCTGGCTCGCGCTCCGGCGGGGTGAGCCCGACCCGGTCTCGACGTGAACCGCTCGAAGTGGTGGTTGTTCGTCGACGTGGCGGCGATCGTTCCGCTCCTTCGCTTGTTGGTCCTCTTCGGGATCGCCCTGGTACCCATGTATCGCATCGCGGCGAATCCGGCGGATGCGGTCGCGTTCGTCACCGAGAAGTGGACGACCCAGCGAGGCGGCGAGTCTCGGTTTGCTCTTGGCTACACCTTCGTGTCGGCCTCCGGCGGTGAGTATCGGGGTGCGACGAGCGCGAGCCGCGAGATCTACGACCGGACCGTCCTCGGCGATCGGCTCGACGTGCAGTACGCGTCCGACGCGCCGGAAAACCATCGCGTGACGAGCGACACGCGCAATCCGTCATTCATCGTGTTCGAGATCGGAGGGGCAGCGACGGTGCTCCTCACTGTCTTGTCCCTCGCCTGGGTCGGCGTGCGCGGGTTGCGTTCGGATCTGCGAAACGTCCTGACATCTCGCGCTCGGGGCTGAGCGGCTAACCTCGCCTGGTCCGGCTAGGAGGTCAGGAGATGGCGACGGAGAAAGAAGAGCGGAACAAGGCGATCGTGCGTGAGGTCAACGGGCGGATGGTCAAACGTGACATGACCGTCTACGACGACCACCCTGGTCTCTCCGAGACCCGGCAATTCTTCCCGAGACTCCTCCAGGCGTTCCCCGACCTCGCGATACGGATCGAAACGATCATCGCCGAGGGCGATCAGGTCGCCGTCCACGCCTGGTACGAGGGACAAGGGCGAGCTCATGGGGTACAAGGCGACGGGCAATGCGCTCCGGTTCCAGGTCGTGTCGATGGATCGCCTCGAGAACGGCCGCATCGTTCAACACAACGCTGAGGCCGGCTTCGCCCGAGCGATCTTCCAGGCGCGGCACTGATCCGTCTTCTCGCCGTCGCGCTGATCCTCTCGGCCTGCACGACAACCGCGAGGGTCAGTCCGCCGCCGAGCGCGACCGAAGGCCCGACCAACATTCCGAGCGCGACCGCGAGCCCCACACCGAGCGCGACCGCCACCGCCGAATGCGCCGCGCGCGTCCTCGCGCCGATGACCGAAGAGCAGCGCATCGGGCAGCTCTTCCTCCTCGGCCTCGCGAACGATCAGCTCGGTGTGGCCGAGACCGAAGCGATCCGCACCTATCACTTCGGGTCGGTCTGGTTCGTCGAGCAGAGCGCGGCGGGCGCGCCCGCGATCCGCGCGGTCGCCGATGCGGTGCAGGCGCTCGCGACCCCGGACACGACCGCGGGCATCCAGTTCTTCGTGGCCGCGAACCAGGAAGGCGGCATCATCCAGTCGCTCAAAGGTCCGGGCTTCAGCACGATCCCGAGCGCGCTCGACCAGAGCGCGATCGACCCCGCGACCCTCCAATCAAGTGCGGGGCTATGGGGACGCGAGCTGGCGAGCGCGGGCGTCAATCTCAACTTCGCGCCGGTCCTTGACGTCGTCCCACCGGGGACCGACGCGCAGAACGAGCCGATCGGCGCGCTGCAGCGCGGGTACGGTCACGATCCGGCGACGGTGAGCTCGCATGCGCTCGCCTTCATGCGCGGCATGGCCGGCGCGGGCATCGCGACCACCGGAAAGCACTTTCCCGGTCTCGGCCGCGTCACCGGGAACACCGATTTCACGGCCGCGGTCGTGGATGACGTGACTACCGAGACCGACGCGTACCTCGCGCCTTTCCGCGATGCCGTCGCGCGGGGTATCCCGATGGTCATGGTCGCGCTCGTGAAGTACCAACGGATCGATCCGACGGAGCTCGCGGTGTTCTCGCCCACCGTCATGCGTCAGATGCTGAGGACCTCGCTCGGCTTCGCCGGGGTCGTCGTCTCGGACGACCTCGGCGCGACCGTCGCGGTCGCGAACATCGCTCCGGCGGTGCGCGCTATGGATTTCCTCATGGCGGGCGGCGATTTCATCATCTCGAAGACGGTCGCGCCGGCGAACGCGATGGCGACGGCCATCTCAGCGCGCGCGTCGACCGACACCGCATTCAAAGCGAGGGTCGATGACGCCGCGCTGCGAATTCTTCGCGCGAAGGCCACCCGTGGCCTGGTCCGGTGCGCCTAGCTCTTCGTGCTTAGGGCGACCTTCACGTTCGCATAGGGACCGAGCCCAAGCGATAGCGACATGCCCGCAAAGAAAAGGACGACGATCGCCGCGGCGACCGCGATCGAGACCGTGCCCATGAGCGGGAAGAGTGCGGCGGGCAAGAGGGCGAAGAGGGCGATCGCGACCGGCAGGACCGTGTCGAGCCACGGCGGTCGATTCGAGAGGCCTACCGGCCGACCGAAACGCTGCGCGGCGAACCAGCCGGCGGTGAAGGCGACGAACCCGAGGAAGACCGTCGCCACCGAGCCTTCCTGCGAGAACACATAGACGCACCAGAGTGCGGCGAGGATCCCGCCGCC
>VBGU01000350.1 GCA_005881085.1 Chloroflexota bacterium
AAACCTCTACCGTCGAGGTCCCGGAATTACTTGTCGAGGACGAGCTCGAGCACCTGGTGAACGATCTGAAGGCGCGCGTGAAGCAGGAGGGGGTGACCTGGGAGAAGTTCCTGCTTCAGGCGCGGAAGACTGAGGACGACATCCGCAAGGAGTGGCGTCCGGTCGCCGAACGGCGCGCGAAGTCACTCCTGGTGCTCGATGCGATCGCGCGGAAGGAAGGCATCACCGTCTCCGGGGACGAGCTCGCGGCACAAGCGACGATGTCGCCGCTCGCGCAGGTTGACCCGCAGGCCCTCCGCTCTCCGGCGGTGCTGGCGTCCCTGGCGCGGTCGATCCGCAATCGCAAGACGGTCGACAAGCTCGTCGGCCTCGAGTCGCCGGACGCGGAGCGCGAAGCGATCCGGAAAGCGGGCGGCGACGACTTCGATTTCCACGGAGCGGCGCCCGCTCAAGCCGGGGAGACAAAGATCATCGTGCCGGAAAAGTCCGACGCGACACCGGAGGGACGCGAAGCTCTTCGCGCGATGCTCGAGAAGTAACCAAAACCTCCGTCAGACGCGTCGCGGGTCCTGACCAAGGGGGAGGGGCCCCTGTCGGCGTAGCCGCTCCGCGGTCTCTCGCTCAACGCACCCTCCCCGCCTTGCAGCTCACTTCGTTCGCTGCGGGCGGGTCCCCGGGGCACCCGCGCTTCGCGAAAGACCGCTGCGCCGTGCCACCCGCGACGCGAGTCCCATCAGGTCCCGGCGTTCGTCTCTAGATCGCCCTCAGCGCACCGGTTGGCGCGTCAGCGCCAGATACCAGCTCCACACGTCACCGTCGCGCCGCAAGTAGAGATCGCGCTGCGCGACCACCACAGCCGCCCACGTCGCTCTCACGAACGTTCCCGTTTGATCGCTCGCGATCGGCCGCCGCTCGACCGTCACGCGTAAGCCCGCTGCGAACGTGTCGCGCAGCTGGCTCACGAACGCGCCTCGCGGCATGAACGTGCCGCCGGCCTGCTCCATCGCCGCGGCCATGCACGGAGCCATCACGGTCGCGAGCAGATCGACGTCCTGACGCGCGAACCCGTCGGCGAGCATGTCGGCGACGGTCTCGGCCGAACGTGCGGGGACCGGCCCCGTCGAGGGTGCGGCCGCGCGCTCCTGATCGGTGAGCAGATGGAAGGATCGGACCATCCGATCCATCGCAGTCACATTCGACGTGTCGTTGGCCGTGTTCTGATAGCCGATCACGAGCATGCGGTCGGCGACGGGGACCAGAAACGCGAGAGCGAGTCCCGGACCCTGCCGCAGGAGCAGCGCGCTGTGCCCGTCGAGCGTCGCCGGCTCGGTCGTCTGGTTCGCCGACCCTCCGATGACACCCGACGCAAGCCATCGTTCGGGCGTGAGCCGATCGGGGTTCGGCTCCACGTGGACCTGCACGACATCGAAGACGTACCCGGTGTCGCTTCCGCGCTCGTCTTGCTCGGCCACGCGTACGAAGCCATCGCCCGCAGGGAGCTTTGTCTGATCCTGTGTGGAGAGACACGACGAGCGCCTCCAGGGTGCGGGCGAGTCGATGCGATAGCCGAGCACGAAGTTCGTGAACACGCCGGCCGTCGCGGTGGGCGACGGTGACGGCGACGCGCTCGGCGAGGGCGACTCGGTCGGGCTTGGACTCGGCGTCGGGGAGGACGACGGCGCAGCGGCCGGTGAGACGCACGCGCCTGCGAGGCTCACCGCGAGGGCGAAGGCAGCTAGACGAGATATTTCCTGAACCACTCGATCGTGGCGACCCACGCTTTCTGCGCCGCCTCTGGCGCGTACCGCGCGCCGGTGTCGTTGTGGAACGCGTGGTTCACGCCCGGGAAGACCAAGATCTGGTTCGGCACGCGCGCTTTCCTGAGCTGCTCCTCCATCTGCGGCGCGGTCGAGGGGATGCGCGTGTCCTGTTCGGCGTAGACGGCGAGCGTCGCCGCCTTCGTCTTGGTGCCGATGTCCTGATAGTTCGAAGGCTGCGGGCCGTAATACGGGACCGCCGCTTTCAGGTCCGCGCCCGCAGCGAGAAGATTCCAGACCTCGCCGCCGCCGAAGCAGAAGCCGACGACGCCGATCGCGCCGGACGTATTGGCCTTCAGGTAACTGAGGGCTGCCGCGTGGTCGTCGAGCTTTTGTTGCGGCGGAAGGTTCCCGATAACGCCGGTGACCGCATCTCCGAGCTTGTCGCCGCCGCCCTGCCTTGCCGTGAGGTCGATGTTCACGGCGACGAAGCCCGCGGTCGCGGCGCGACGGACGACGTCGCGGATGTGCTCGGTCTGTCCGCGGTTCTCGTGTATGACCATCACGCCGGACACCCGCCCGCTGACGATCGGCTTCGCCACGTATGCCATCAGCGACATGCCGTCCGCGCCTTTGATCTCGGGCTTCGACGCGGCGATGCGCGGGTCGTTCTCCGTCACCGTAACGCCATTCGTCGTCGCCGCGGGCGGCGGCGTCGCGAACGGTTGCGCGACGAGACCTTGCGTAGGTGATGCCGTCGCGGCGGGTGCCGTCGGCGATGTGGTCGCCGACGATCGCGGGCTCAGATCGCATGCGGCAAGGAGCGTCGTCGCGGCTGCCGCGCTTCCGACGACGATGGCCACCCTGCGGATGAGCTCGCGGCGGCCGATGAGTCCATCGCGGAAGTCCTCGATGTGCTCCTCGACGAAATAGCGCTGGGTGTCGTTCAGTCCGTCCACTGCAGCCTGCTACCTGCCCGCGGGAGTGGCGACCGCGATCCGCGCCGCGAGGTCGCGGATCACCTTCGACGCCGCGCTGTCAGGGTGAAGGATGGTGAGCGGCCGGCCCCGGTCCGCGGCGTCGTCGCACGC
>VBGU01000351.1 GCA_005881085.1 Chloroflexota bacterium
CCAGGCGCAACTTCACGGGGATGCGGCCAGCGTCGAGGTACCAGTCGCCGACCCACTCGGCGCCGTATTTCTCGCGAAGGAGCTCCACGGCTCGGCGCAGGTCGGCGGCTGCGTCGGCTGATCGCTCGTATCGCGCTGGAAGCTCGGCATCCGCGATGCGGACCCGGGCCTCTGGGTCGTGTTCCAGGTTGCGAAACCAATCGGAAGTCCGGTCGGACTCGGTGCGGTGGCGAATGCCGCTCGCGTCCGGTGCTGAAGGTCGCTCGCCGGTACGCAGCCAGACGACGCCGTCGTCGTACGCGAATCGAAGTCGCACCGTGTGCGGCTGGCCACTCACGCGGCCGGTCGTCACAAGCTCGAGCTCGTCGGCTTCGGCTAAGGCGCGCTTGGTGCTCCATGGCGGGTCCACGGCGCGCGTAGCGTAGCCGCGCCATGGACTGGCTCGCCGCACCCGACTACTGGCTCACGCGATTCGTCTTCGAGCGTGTGCTCGGCGTCATCTACTTCGTCGCGTTCCTCGTGACCATCAACCAGTTCCGGCCGCTGCTCGGCGAGCGCGGCCTGCTCCCGGCACCCGAGTTCATCCGGGCGGTCCCCTTCCGCGCCTCGCCGACGCTCTTTCATCTCATCGGGTATTCGGACCGAAAGCTCATGACCGTCGCCTGGGCTGGCGTCGTCCTGTCGTCGGTCGCGATCACGGGCTGGCTGGATGGGCCGAACTACCCGATCCCGTTCGCGTCGATGCTCGTGTTCGCGCTGCTCTGGGTCTTCTACCTCTCGATCGTGAACATCGGCCAGACCTTCTATTCATTCGGGTGGGAGTCGCTCCTCCTCGAGGCCGGTTTCCTCACGATCTTCCTCGGCGGCGCCACCACCACTCCGCAGTTCAGCCTCATCGTGCTGATGCGGTGGCTTCTCTTCCGCGTGGAGTTCGGCGCGGGCCTGATCAAGATGCGCGGCGACCGGTGCTGGCGCGACCTCACGTGCCTCTACTACCACCACGAGACCCAGCCGATGCCGAACCCGCTCAGCTGGTACTTCCATCACTTGCCCAAACGGTTGCATCGGTTCGAGGTCCTCGGCAATCACTTCGCGCAGCTGGTCGTGCCGTGGTTCCTTTTCTTCCCCCAGCCGGTCGCGACGGTGGCCGGGATCATCATCGTCGGCACCCAGTCCTGGCTCGTGATCTCCGGAAACTTCGCCTGGCTGAACTTCCTCACGATCGCGCTCGCGATCTCGGCGTTCGACAGCGCCGCGCTGAGTCGCGTCTTTCCGCTCGCGCCCTACGGGCCTCCCCAGACGCCCGGCTGGCATCTCTGGATGGTGCTCGCGGTGACCGCGCTCATCGTGTTCCTCAGCTACCGGCCCGCGCGCAACCTGCTCTCGCGCCGGCAGATCATGAACGCGAGCTTCGATCCCTTCCACATCGTCGGGACATACGGCGCGTTCGGCTCCGTCACGAAGGAGCGGTTCGAGGTCGTGATCGAGGGGACCGCCGAGCCAGTCCTCACGCCGAAGACGATGTGGCGCGAGTACGAGTTCAAGGGAAAGCCCGGAGACATCAAGCGTCGTCCGCCACAGTTCGCGCCGTACCACCTGCGCCTCGACTGGCTCATGTGGTTCGCGGCGATGTCCTCACCGATGTACCACGAATGGTTCGTCCCATTCCTCGCGAAGCTGCTCGAGTCGGATCGTCCGACGCTCCGCCTCCTCAGACGCGACCCATTCGACGGCCAGCCGCCGCGGTTCGTCCGCGCGCTCCTCTACCTGTACCGGTTCACGACGCCGAAAGAACACCGCGAGACCGGCGCGTGGTGGCATCGCGAGCTCGTCGGAGACTACGTCCCGCCGGTCAGCCTACGTGGAGCGCGTTAGTCCCGCTCCGGCCGGTACGGCGCTTTCGCCTCGATGCTCCCGACGTACTCCGGTAAGCCCTTCTCCCCCAGTTGCTGCCGGATCGCCAGGATCTCGCCGATGTGGAACCAGTAGTGGTACGTCAGCCGGCGGATGGCGGACCCTTGCGTCTGGCCGCTCTTCTTTCCGTTCAACGGCAGATCGACAAGGAGCTTCGGCGTCGTGAGCTGGTCGAGGAACGGATCGGTGGCCTTCGTGATCTTCCGCCAGGCCATCCGCATGTCCGCGAGCGACGGCGTGCTCATCGGGCCGCCCGACGCGAAGTCTCGCTGGATGTCCTCGCGCAGCATGATCCCCTGGGGACGGTGCAGGAGGTAGCGCTGCTCCTGCCACGCGAGGTGGCCGACGATCCAACCGATCGAGTTCATCTGCCCAAAATGCCGCGCCCCGGCGTCCTCGCTCACTCCTTTAAGCCCGCGCAACCACTCGCTGCGGGTGAATCGGAGCTGGTCGACAAGAGGATGCCCTCTCCGCGCGGGCTTGCTCGGCCTCGCGCTAGCGGGTCTTGGTGCGGTCTTCCGACGGACTCTTCGCGTCGCCATCATCGACCAGTCTGACCCGTCCCCTTCCGCCGCGAAAACGCGACTCCCGCGGGATGCCCCATCTCGCCGCCGGCCAGGACATGCCAGTGG
>VBGU01000085.1 GCA_005881085.1 Chloroflexota bacterium
CCTTGAGCTCGGCGATCGGCAGCGTCTTGCGCAATGCGAGCGGATGGTCGTGGGGGACCGCGACGACCAGCTCCTCCCGGAGCAGCGGCGCTGTCTCGAGTGCCTCGTGACGCAGCGGCATGATCACGAGCGCGACGTCGAGCGCGCCCTGCTCGAGCTCCGCGACGAGATCGCGCGATCCGGCTTCGTGAACGACGAGGTGAATGCCGGGGAACGCAGCGTGGAACTTCGCGAGAGCTGGCGGAAGGAGCGTGATGGTGAGCGACGGTGTCGCGCCGACCGCGAGCCGTCCGCGCCGCAGGTCGGCGAGCTCGCGGACCTCTCCGGTGGCACCGTCGACGTCGACGAGGACGCGACGCGCCCAGGGCAGGAAGATCTCGCCCGCCGGAGTCAGCGCGACGTTGCCCTTCATGCGGTGGAAGAGGGGAGTGCCGAGCTCCTCTTCGAGAACGCGGATCGCGCGCGACACCGAAGGCTGCGCCACGCGCAGGCCGCGCGCGGCTTTGGTGAAGTGCCGCTCCTCGGCTACGGCCACGAAGTAGCGGAGCTGGTGGAGCTCCATGCCTCATAGCCTATCGCTATCACGGCGAGCGCCTTGAGACCTTTGCGTTCTGACTCCGGCGCGCCCACCATCCAAAGCGGTGACACAAGCGACGGCGGTCAAGGTCCGCGATCGACCGGCCGAGCGAACGGATTTCTGGTGGGTCGAACCCGTTGTCATCGTCGCGGTCCTCGGCGCGTTCGTCCTGTACTCGATGTACGCGGGGCTCGCCGGTACGAATTACTACTTCGAGCCCTATCTTTCGCCGCTCTATTCGCCGTGCATCACCGCGAACTGCGTGCATCCGACGCTCCCGATCGTCGGCTCGTATTGGAACCTCTCGCCCGCGATCCTCATCGTCGCGTTTCCGCTCGCCTTCCGCGTGACCTGCTACTACTACCGTCGCTCCTATTACCGCGCGTTCTTCTGGTCACCGCCGGCATGCGCCGTCCCGGACGCGCGCAAGAGCTACGCCGGCGAGACGCGCTTCCCGTTCCTCGCACAGAACCTCCATCGGTACGCCCTCATCTTCGCGACGACGCTCCTCATCTTCCTCTGGTGGGACGTCTTCCTCGCGTTCAACTTCAATGGCCACTTCGGCATCGGGCTCGGGTCGATCCTCATGCTCGCGAACGTGATCCTCCTGTCGGGGTACTCGGCGAGCTGCCACTCGCTGCGCTATCTCGTCGGCGGGTATCTCGATAGCTTCCACGGCAAGTCGCTGCGCTTCCGCCTGTGGAGCTGGGCCAATACCTTGAACGCGCGGCACGCGCGCTGGGCATGGGCGAGCCTCCTCGTCGTCGGAAGTACCGACGCGTATATCCGACTTCTCGCGATGGGCGTGCTGCACGACCCGAGGATCGTCTTCTAGTGGCCGACGTCGAGCGCCACGACTATGACGTGGTCGTCATCGGCGCGGGCGGCGCGGGGCTGCGCGCCGCGATCGAGGCGGACGCGCGCGGCGCGAAGACGGCGATCGTGTGCAAGTCGCTCCTCGGTAAAGCGCACACGGTCATGGCCGAGGGCGGCATCGCCGCGGCGCTCGGCAACGTGTGGCCCGAGGACAACTGGAAGGTCCACTTCCGCGACACCATGCGCGGCGGGAAGCTCCTGAACAACTGGCGAATGGCGCAGCTGCATGCGCAGGAAGCGCCGGACCGCGTCCTCGAGCTCGAAGAGTGGGGCGCGCTGTTCGATCGCACGAAGGACGGCCTCATCCTGCAACGCGATTTCGGTGGGCATCGCTATGCGCGGCTCGCGCATGTGGGCGACCGCACCGGCCTCGAGATGATCCGTACGCTGCAGGACGCCGCGGTCGCGAAGGGCATCGACGTCTTCATGGAATGCACGCTCCGCCACCTCCTCACCGATGGTGAGCGCGTGACCGGCGCGATGGGCTACTGGCGCCAGTCCGGCAAGCTCATCGCGTTCGGCGCCAAGGCCGTCGTGCTCGCGACGGGCGGAGTGGGCAAGGCCTGGCGGGTCACGTCGAACTCGTGGGAGTACACCGGCGACGGGATCGCCATGGCGCTCGAGGCCGGCGCCGATCTCATCGACATGGAGATGACCCAGTTCCATCCCACCGGCATGGTCTGGCCGCCGTCGGTCCGCGGCCTTCTCGTCACCGAGGGCGTTCGCGGCGACGGCGGAACGCTCCGCAACAAGTCCGGCGATCGTTTCATGTTCAAGTACATCCCCGCGTTCTTCCGTGCGGAGACCGCCGACACCGAGAAGGAAGCGGACGCGTGGTACGAGGACAAGAAGAACAACCGCCGAACGCCCGACCTGCTGCCCCGCGACGAGGTCGCGCGGGCGATCAACTCCGAGGTGAAGGCGGGACGCGGCACCGAGCACGGTGGCGTCTTCCTCGACATCGCGACGCGCCGTTCCGCCGATTACATCAAACGCCGTCTTCCCTCGATGTACCACCAGTTCAAGGAGCTGGCCGACGTCGACATCACCAAGCAGCAGATGGAGATCGGTCCGACGCTCCACTACATCATGGGCGGGATCCGCGTCGACCCCGACACGGAGGCCGCGACGGTGCCGGGACTCTATGCCGCGGGCGAGGTCGCGGCGGGCATGCACGGCGCCAACCGTCTCGGGGGCAACTCGCTGTCAGACCTCCTCGTCTTCGGACGCCGCGCCGGCGAAGCCGCGGCCGAGTACAGCAAACGCGCGCGCGCGCCAACGGTCGACGACGCGCAGGTGAGCGCGTACGCGCAGCGGATGGAGGCGCCGTTCGAAAAGGGCGGCGACGAAAACCCGTACAAGATCCACTCGGAGCTGCAGGACACGATGCAGGAGCTCGTCGGGATCATCCGCCGGCGCGACGAGCTCGAGGAAGCGCTCGCGCGACTCGAGCGGTTCCGCGCGCGAGCGGCCCGAGCGAGCGTCACCGGCTCCCGGGTTTACAACCCGGGTTGGCATCTCGCGCTCGATCTCGAGAACCTCATCGGAGTCTCGGAAGCGGTGACGCGGAGCGCCCTGATCCGCGAGGAAAGCCGCGGCGGCCACACCCGCGACGACTTTCCGAAGACCGACCCGGAGTGGGGCACAAAGAACGTCGTCACGCGAAAGCGCGACGGCAGGCTCAACATCACCACCGAGCCGATCCCGAAGGTGCCCGCCGAGCTCAGCGCCCTCCTGGGCGAGGACAAGCCCACGGGCGACGCCGCAACCGGCGCCAGAACACCGGTCGCGGCGGGGGACGACTAGTGCCCGACACTCAGGTCTGGGTCTGGCGCGGCGACGCTTCGGGCGGCGACTTCATGCCCTACAGGGTCGAGGCCGACGAGGGCATGGTGGTGCTCGACGTCGTGCACCGCATCCAGGCGGAGAAGGCGCCCGACCTCGCGGTGCGCTGGAACTGCAAGGCCGGGAAGTGCGGTTCGTGCAGCGCCGAGGTGAACGGTCACCCGAAGCTCATGTGCATGACGCGCATGAACGAGTTCGCGCCGGACGAGCACATCACCATCTCGCCGGTGAAGACGTTCCCCGTGATCAAGGACCTCGTCACCGACGTCTCGTTCAACTATGAGAAGGCGAAGACAATCCCGCCGTTCAAGCCGAAGCCCCGGGATCCCGACGGCAAGCGGCGCATGTACCAGGAAGACGTCGAGCGCGTGCAGGAATTCCACAAGTGCATCGAGTGCTTCCTCTGCCAGGACGTCTGCCACGTCATCCGCGACCACGAGGAGAACAAGGAGAGCTTCTCCGGGCCGCGGTTCTTCGTGCGCCTCGCCGCGCTCGAGATGCATCCGCTCGACGCCAACGAGCGCATCGATCTCATCCGCGCGAAGCACGGTCTCGGTTTCTGCAACATCACCAAGTGCTGCACCGAGGTGTGCCCCGAGGACATCCACATCACCGACAACGCGATCATCCCGCTCAAAGAGCGCGTCGTGAGCGCGCACTACGACCCGATCGCCTGGGCGCTTCGCCGCATGCGCGGAAAGAAGGACGAGTTCGCGCCGCCCGAGCCGAAGCCGCCGTCCGCTTGACTGCTCGTGTGGTGTTCATGGCGACCGCGGCGGCGCTCCTGACGCTGCTCCTTTTCGTCGCGGTGATTCGGCCCGCCATTGATCGCGGAGGGCTCGGCGAATTCCTCGGCATCGCGGCCTTGTTCATCGCGATCCTTCTCGGCGAGAGGTGGCTGCGCTCGCGCTGACGCGATGAGCGCTAGCCTTACGACCGTGCGCGCTTGCCCTTACTGCGCCGAGCAGATCCAGGATGCCGCGATCGTTTGCCGGTTCTGCGGTAGGGACATTTCGGCTGCGATCGAAACCGAGCAACCTACCGCGACCGACAGACCGCGCTTCCCCAAGCAGCGCTATGCGATCGATGAGCGCCTCAAGCGCGGGACGACGCGTGTCGATCCGAAGAGGCGGCCATCGCTCTGGGCGAAGATCGGCGGTGCGCTCGCGCCGAGCGAACTGCGACCCGGACGCCCGGGCCAGCGCGAAACGATGCTCCGCGAGTACGCCAACGTCCGCAAATATCAGGAAGACGTCGATCGACTCGTTCGCGCGGGTTGGGAGATCGACCAACAGGTCGATCGGCCGGAGAAGATAGTCGTAAGGTGGTTCCGAGAGCCTTAAAAAGTAGAACCCGCTGAACTCTGTCGCACTGATAGGCCCCTGATTCCTGGCAGAAATCGCCCGGTAATACGTTTCGGAATGCTGGAAGGGCGACGATGAGACCGATCCCGGCCCGTGCATATCTCTTCATCGCGATCACTTGCCTGGTCGCGGTTCCGTTCGTCGCGCTCGGGGTTCAGGACGTGCTCGGGGACGAGCCGCCGACCGTCGCCTTTTATATCTGGGCTCTCTGCGTCCTTCTGTCGCTCCGGCCGATCCGCATCGCCACGAACGTCGAGCTCTCCGCCTCGGAGGTGGCGGTCCTCGCCGGCGTCGTGCTCCTCCCTCCGGGCACGCTCGCGCTCGTCGCCGGGTCCGCCCGCTTTGTCAACGACCTCGTCACGCGGAAGTCGCCCATCCGCATCCTCCGCAACTCCGCCGCGCAGGCGATCAGCGCCGGGGTCGCAGCGATGTCTTTCCAGCTCGTGATCATGTCGACGGTCGATCGGATCACCGGGACCATCGGCGAGGTCATCGTCGCCGGCGCGATCGCCGCAACTGCCCTCGTCGTGCTCGACCTCGGCCAGATCATCGCGCTGCAGCTCATCCTCGGGACCGAGCGTCTCACGAAGTCGACCATCGGATGGATCGGCCGCACCGGTCGCGCGCAGCTCCTCTGGGGTCTCGCCGCGGTCATCACGATCGAGATCGTCCTCATCCAGCCCTGGTTCCTGCTGCCGGCCGTCCCGCTCTTCCTCCTCGGCTACCTCGACATCCGCGCGCGCTTCATCGCGGAGCGCCGCGCGCGCCTCCTCGCGACGCTCGTCGAGGTCAGCCACGCCGTCGGCGCGTCGCTCGACCCGAACGAGGTCTTCCGGAACGTCTACCGCCAGGTCGCCGCGGTCATGGACGCCGACAACTTCTTCGTCGCGACGCTGAGCCCCGACGGCGCGACGGTGCGCTACCGGTTCCTGATGGACGGTGGCAAGGAGCTCGAGCCGGTCGAGCGTCCGAAGGAGGGCACCCTCGTCGGCGCGACCATCGAGCGCGGCCCGCTCCTATTGAAAGAGGTCGAGCGCGACGCGCGACGCCTCGGCATGCCGGACCTCGAGTCCTGGGGCGCCATCGTCGAGCAGTCGATCATCGTCGCGCCGCTTCGGCAGCGTGACAGGTTCGTTGGCGCGATCTCCGCGCAGAGCCGCCGCCCCACCGCATACGACGAGGGCGACCTGCAGCTCCTCGCCGCGATCGCCAACGAAGCGTCGATCGCCCTGGAGCGGGCGAACCTGTACGACCGCACCGCGACACTGTCCCGCCGGCTCTTCGAGCTCCATCGCATCGGCCTCGCGATCTCGGAGAAGACCGAGCTCGTCGACGTCACGAAGCTCCTCGCGGAATCGGTCGTCGACCTGCTGAAGCCCTCCGTGTCAGCCGTGTACATCGACAAGGGCGGGGACACGCTGGACTTCGCCTTCACCACAGGAAAGGCGACGAGCGACGTGCTCTCGCTGCCCAAGACCTCAGCGGTCATCTCGCGCGTGCTCGAGACGGGGCAGCCGGTGACGTTCGCTCGCCGCTCCGACGCCCCCGAATCCACGAGAAAGCTCCTCGAGCGCTTCGGCCACGAGGCGCTCCTCGTCCACCCGCTGCGCTCGGCCGACCAGACCATCGGGGTTCTCTTCGTGACCTGGCGCGAGCCACACGTCTTCACCGACGAGGAGCGCGAGCTCGTCGGCATCCTCGCGGGCGTCGGTGCCTCGACGATGCGGTCGATCCGGCTCTACCGCGAGCTCGACGAGGCGTACCTCTCGACGGTATCGACGCTCATGTCCACGATCGTCGCGCGCGACCACTACCGCGAGGACCACCAGCGAAAGATCGCGGCGGACGCGGTCGCCGTGGGCGAGCGTCTCGACATGAGTGAGCACGAGCTTCGGGACCTGCGCTACGCCTCGCTGTTCCACTCGCTCGGCAAGATCGGCGTGCCCGCCGCGATCCTGTCGAAGGCCGGCCCGCTCACGCCCGAAGAGAAAAAGATCATGCAGGAGCACCCGCTCCTGGGCGCGCGCATCCTCGAGTCGATCCGCTTCCTGCGTGGCGTCGTGCCGATCGTCCGCCACGCCTACGAGCGCTGGGACGGCACCGGGTATCCGGATGCGCTCGTCGGCGATCAGATCCCGCTCGCGGCGCGGATCCTCGCCGTCGCGATCGCGTTCGAGTCGATGCTCGCCGAGCGGCCGTACCGACCGGCGCGCCGGGAGGATCAGGCGCTCGCCGAGATCAAGGGGTTCGCCGGCACCTACTACGACCCGACAGTCGTGAACGCGTTCATCTCGATGGTCGAGGCACGCGGGATCATCCACGCCGCGGAGGAGGACGTCGCCTCGACGAGCCGCGAGCTTTCGATCCTGTCCGAGCTCACCCCGGAGTTCCACACGATCCTCGACCTGCAGCAGCTCCTCGACCGCACGCTGGTCGTCCTGCTGCGCGCCGTGCCCGGCGCTTCGCTCACGATCCTCCTGCACGATCAGCAGTCCGACGAGCTCGTGTCGCGCGCCGTCGCGGGCGCGTGGACGACGATCGATTCGCCCGCACGCATGGCGAGCGACCGCGGCATCTCGGGGTGGGTTTTCACGCACCGACAGGGCCAGATCGTCGACGACGTGCGCGCCGACCCTCGTTATATCGGCGATCCGCGGGTCCGGAGTGAGCTCATCGTGCCGCTCGTCTCGCGCGGGCAGGCGGTGGGCGTGCTCGTGCTCAGCCACCCCGCTGTCGCCGCATTCAGCAAGCGGGACCTGACGCTCATGGAGACGGTGGGAGCGCAGATCGCGGCCCAGATCGAGGTCGCGGAGCTGCACGAGCGGTTGAAGCGCGCGGCGAACACCGACGCGCTCACCGGGATCCACAACTACCGCTACTTCTACGACCGCCTCGAGGAGGAGGTCGCGCGTGCCGAGCGGCGCCAGTCAGCGTTGGCGGTGGCCTTCTTCGACATCGATGAGCTCAAGAAGGTCAACGACACCTACGGCCACCTTGCCGGCAACGAGGTGCTCCGGATGCTCGGGCAGACCATCACCGAACGGGTGCGGACCGAGGACGTGCCGGCCCGGTACGGCGGCGACGAGTTCGCGATTGTCATGCCGGACACGGCGCGCGAAGAGGCCGAGAAGGTGGTCGTCCGTTTGATGGAGATCCTCGACGCAACCGACGTAAAGCTTCCCGGCGGCGGTGCGATCAAGATGCCGGCGCGCTCGTGGGGCGTGTCCTCGTATCCAATGGACGGCCGCACTGCTGAAGCGCTCGTCGAGAACGCAGACACACGAGCCTACGCACGCAAACGCGTCGGGCGCTGACCGCGGCCTGACACCGAGGCCCGCCGCGGACCGGGCTAAAGTGGCCGAAGAGGAAGCGCCGCGCAAGCGACGGCCGTTAGACACGCAAGGGGTTGCAGGGAATGGGAAACGCTCTTCTCGACATGCTTACCGTTGAAGGCCAGGTCGCCTTCGTGCTCGCTTTCGTCGTCCTGACGGCGGTCGGCCTGGTCATGATGCTCTGGCGCCCTCGCCACGCGACGTATCAGGCGCACGATTGCCGCTCGATGGGCTGCCAGTGGCTCCGGGACAAGCCCCTCTAACAGAGGTCCCCTAGCGGCGCGACACACCGTCCAGTCGCGCGACGCTTCCGCGGATCACCAGCGGTGCCCGGAGCGTGTGGCGCGTCCCTTTCGTCTTGCGCGCCGACGCAGCCCGATCGCCGATGAGCCGCGCGGCAAGCTCGCCGACCTCGCGCATCGGCTGACGGACTGTCGTGAGCGGGGGGTCGAAGACGCTCGACACCGGGATGTCGTCAAAGCCGACGACCGAGACATCCTCAGGCACACGCAATCCCCGCGCGCGGAGTGCGGCGATCGCGCCGAGTGCCAAGAGGTCACTCTGCGCGAAGATCGCGGTCAACGTCGGCGCCGAGGACAGGAGGCGATCGGCCGCGCGCCGGCCGCTCTCCAAACCCCAGTCGACACAGGGTTCGACCAGCGCGCGATCAGCCGCGATCCCCGCTTCACGGAGTGCGTCGCGGTAGCCGTCGAGACGCGCTCGCGCCGAGGGCCAGTCGAGCGGTCCGGTGATCGTGGCGATGATCCGATGTTTCTGCGCCGCGAGGTACGCGGTCGCCTCCTGACCGCCGCGGCGGTTGTCGATGTCGACGTGGTCGGCACCCGGAAGGTCGATGTCCGACGCAACGAGCACCGTTGGGATCCGCGCGACCGCGTCGGCGAGGAGATCGTCTTCCGCGAGCCGCAGGCGGGGCACCGCGACGATGAGACCCTCGACACGCCGCTCGAGCATGAGCCGGAGGTAGGTGCGCTCGTCGTCCTCCGACCCTTCCTCGATGCTGCCGATGATCAGGAAGTACCCGCGCTTGCGCGCCTCGGCCTCGGCGCCGGCGACAGCCTCGGCGAAGAAGTGGTCGCTCACGTCCGTCGTGACCATGCCGAGCGTGTGGGTGCGCTGCGACGAAAGGCTCCGCGCCACCGCGCTCGGGACGTACTCGAGTTCGCGGATCGCGCCCAGGACGCGGTCGCGCGTCTCGGCAGTCACGCTGTCGTGGCCGTTGATCACCCGCGAGACCGTCTGGTGCGAGAGGCGCGCGCGCCGCGCGACATCTCTGATCGTTGCGCCCTTCACCCGCCGAACTCTAGTGGCAGCCGCCCGGGGCGCCACTTGACAACCGCGAAAACAGGGCTATGTTACCGGTCACATCTGGTCCCCGGCGCCCTGATGCGCCGTGGGGAAGGAGGGCCTGATGTCGGGTATCTCACGCCGAAAGGTGCTGATCGGAGCCGGTGCCATCGCCGCCACCGCCGCGGCCGCCCCCATCCTCGCCGCGTGCCAACCCGCGGGCAAGACCGGCGGGAGCGGCAAGGTCGTCGTGATGACCGATCCGAACGAGTTCAACGACGACGACCGCAAGACCCTTGAGGCGGCCACAAAGCTCAAGATCGAGGTCGTTGCGAGCAATCTGACGACCCTCTACGCGATGTTCGCGGCGGGGAACCCTCCGGATGTGTTCCGGGTCCAGGCGGCGGGCGTGCCGCAGTACATCTCGCGAAAGATGGTGAAGAACCTCCAGCCGTACTTCTCGAACAGCAAGCTGCTCAAGCCCGACGACCTCGCACCTGCGAACAACTTCTACAAGTGGGACGGGAAGGCCATCGGCGCCGGTGATCTCTACGGCATGGTGAAGGACTGGTCGCCTGACTTCACGCTCTATGCGTATACGAAGGCATTCGACGACGCGGGCGTGAAGGTGCCGAGCGATACGACGCCGCTCACGTACGACGAGCTCCGGGACGTCGCGAAGAAGGTGAACAAGAAGGATGCGGGGAAGCGGGTGTACTGGGGGTTCGTGCACTCGAACAACGACGGGTGGATCGATCGCACCGCGATGAACATGCTCGCGGAGAAGAACCAGACCCTGTACAGCGCCGACTTTTCCAAGCTTGTGATCGCCGGGAACCCCGAGGCGACGAAGGTCGTCCGCTATCTGTACGACCTCGCCGCCGACGGCGTGAACCAGACGCCGATCGACCCGAGCCCGAACTGGATGGGCGCGGACTTCAACGAGGGACAGATCGCGATGCTGCAGTACGGCTACTGGTTCAGTGCGATGGCGGAAAGCGACAAGACCAAGGGCAAGACCGTCTTCCTTCCGGCGCCGACGTGGTCGGGGGTCCGGCGCGACCCGACGATGACCGCGACGGGCTGGGTCGTTTCCTCGCAAACCAAGGACGCCGACGCGGC
>VBGU01000086.1 GCA_005881085.1 Chloroflexota bacterium
CACCGAAGAACGCGTTCCCGAATACGCCCGCAGCCACGAGCTCGCGGCGGTCGAGTGATCCCATCCACAGGTCGGTCTTTCCATCCGTGGATCGTTGGAGCGTCACGGCGACTCGCCTCCCCGACGGAGACCAACGCTGATCGATGAGGCGAAATCCCGAATTGCGAACCTCCGCCGGGATCGGCATGTCGGTCCGCGCGCCATCGAGCTTGATGATCCCGATCCCCAGGTCCGTCCCGTATGCGACGGCGTTTCCGTCACCAGTCCACCGCGTCCCGAACGGGCGCGACGTATTCGGCGCGAGCGTCGTGAGCGATCGCGGCTGGGAGCCATCGAGGTTGGCGGCCCAGAGCACGAACGCCCCCGATGGAGTCTGCCGCCAGTAGGCGAGTCGCCCGCTCGAGGAGAGCTGCTGCTGGGGTGCGCCCGCCCCAGCGCTCGAGGCCGGTGCGGAGTCGTCGGCGTCGACGGTCGCGTAGACGAGCGCTATGGAGCCCACCGCGATCACCGCGGCGGCCGCCACGTACGGCAGGAGCAACCCGGCGTGCCGCACGTCCTCAATAATCGTTGAGTGCCCGATCCGCTCGCCGCGGCGAAGACCTTCATGGCGGCCCTGGAGGCGAACGACGCCGAAAAGGCGGCGGCGGTCTGCGCCGAAGACGTCGCCATCGTGCTGCCGGGCGGTGACCGTCAGCTCGAAGGCCGCGAAGGCGCCAAGCAGCTCATCCGGATGGCCCCGCCGTTCGTGCGGGTGGTGCGTGAAGAGGCAGTCATGGGAACGACCGTCGTCCTTCGCGGCCTGACGCGATCGCCCGGCCACTTCGCGAACTACACGACCTGGACCTTTGAGACGGATGGCGCTCTCATCACCCACGTGACCTTCACCTGGCGGCCCGCCAACTAGGCGATCTCCGAGGGCTCATCCGTGATCAAGGACATCGTTGTGCGAGACGCAGGCGGCAAGGGCCTTGGAGTCTTCGCGCTGCGTCAGTTTCGCAAGGGCGGGTTCATCTTTCGCCGCCGATATGGACGCATCGTCGCGAACACCAGCGTCGACTCGCTCACGCGCGAAGACCGGCGACACCTCTGTGAGCTCGACTACGCAAGGAGCGCGGTGCTGTTAGCCCCAGGCTGCTATCTCAATCATTCGTGCGAACCGAACGCGATGCGCTCGGGCGTCAAAGTCCTTGCGTGGAAGCGAGTCCGCGCGGGCGAGGAGATCACGATCGACTATCGCTTGAACGCGTTCGGCTCGCGTCGTTCGAGGTGCCTCTGTGGAAGCGCATCGTGCACCGGTCAGATCACCGGCGATTTCTTCTCACTCTCACCAAGGCAACAACGCGACTACCTTCCCTTTGCGCCTCGATTCATCCGCCTCGAATACCGCAGGCGAACTGCGAGCTGAATCTCAAGCGACCAGAGCGTCGTTAGCTCTGCGACGGCAGGCGCGGGTGGCACGGGGGAGCGGGTTGAGCAGCGTCGGGGTCTTCTGAGCGAGCGGCCCCTGGCCGGCGGTCCATCGCGATCCCACGAGGGGCCGAGCGAAGAAGACCCCGTCGCTGCTCACCGCCCGTACCCGGACAGGACCCGCGGCTGTCTTCAAAGCTCGACGTATCTGAACGAGCGCGGGATCTTGGCGAGACCGAAGTCGGCGACGGGTCGGGGCTTGCGGTAGCGACGCGGTTTGCTCACCGGGAGGGCCCAGCCCTTCGCGGTGTGGCGCTCCGCCACTCCGAGCTCGCACTCTCCGACGACCGATCCGGTGCCGACGACCGCGAGGTACGCGCGCGCTGGAAGCTTTTTCGGTGGGAAGCGCCGATGGTCGCGGTCGCGCTCGCCAGAGAGGAGAGCCTCGGCATTCTCGGCGGTGGTCGCGAGGACGATGGCAGAGGACATGGCTTCCTCCTAGAAGCGTCGTCCTCCTACTAGCGGACCTGCCTTGCGCGGTATTTCTTGTCGATCGTGGCCATGTCGCCGGGGCGGACGCCCTGGAAGAAGGTGAACGTCTCCTGGAGGAACGTCGTCTCCGAGTTCGCCTTCTTGCGATCGTCGTCGGTGTCTTCAGCCGAAACCGCTTGAACCTGCCACGCAAACCCCAGCACGTTGCGAAACACCACCAAGGCGCGCTCCAGGTGAAACGGTGAAGTCACGAGATAGATTGGCCGCGGCTCGATCCGCGCGAGATAGCGAGCCGCTACCTCCACTGCGTTGCCGATCGTGTCTCGGGACCGCTCCTCGAGGAAGAGACGCTCGCGCGGGACGCCGGCCTCGGCGATGAGATCGGCGATGATCGCGGCCTCGCTTTTGGCGGGCGCGGGGCCGTCGCCGTGACTGCCCGACGCGATGACCGCGAGGCTCGGTCGTTTCTGTGCGAGATGCGCCGCGGCTCGGGCGCGCGCGGTCGTGGAGGCCGATGGCTCCCCGTTCGGAGAAAAGCCACCGCCTAGCACGACGGCGACCTCCGGGAAACCCGCGAGGTCGCCGTCGTCAGTCGTCACGCGTGGATCAGATCTTACGGAGCGTACCGTCCATGATCATCAAAGTCGTGAATGCGTCCGTGCTCCACGGGTTCTTGTAGACCGGGTCGCCGTCGGGCTTCCAACCGGTGACACGTTTCTTGTCGTTGACCGGGTTGTTCCCGTAGCGCTCCCACAGTGGAATGACCGGCAGGAGGTCGTTGAAGGCGAGTGCCGCCTCGGTGACGTGTCGAAGCCGTCGCCCATCTTGTTGATGAGCGCGTCGAAGTCGGTGTTGCCCTGCTTCAGCGGGTATTTCATGCCGCCGGCCGCTGCGGTCGTGTTGTGCGTGCGCAGGTCCTGGATGAACGATCCCTGCGGGTGCGGGTTGCCGGTACCCCACGCGCGAATGGCTATCTGGAAGTTGCCGTTGTTGACATCAGGCAGCTGCTGGCTGCTGATCGCGCCGCGCGGCACGATCTTGATGCCAAAGGTGTTGAGCGACTTCTGCGCGTGGTCCGCGGCGCTCGACCAGTCTGCGAAGTCGCTCGGGAAGTACATCTCGAACTCGAGCTTCTTGCCGTCCTTCGCATAGATCCCGTCGACCTTGGCGTAGCCGGCGTCCGTCATCAGCTTCGCCGCCGCCGCTAGATCGAACGCGTATGACTTCAGCTTGGCCTGGTCGGCGGACGAGATCCAGAGCGGGACGAGGTTGTCGGAGAAACCCGCCATGAACTTTTGCACCTTCGCCGAATCGCCGTACGTGACCTTGGCGCTCTCCTCCTTGTTGATCGCCATCGCGACCGCCTGGCGGAGGCGCTTGTCCTGGAATGCCGCGGCCTTCTCCCAGTGGAAGAAGATCGCCGGGCCGGAGTAGCCGGGTCCGCGGATGACTCGAATGCCCGCATCGACGAACGCCTTGTCGGTCGCGAGGGGGAAACCGTGCGTCGCGTAATCGATGTCGCCGGCGAGGACCAGCGGCGTGACCTGCGCGGTCTCGCCCTGGTAGACGACGATCTTGTCGAAGTTGACCTTGTCGGCGAAGAGCCCGCCGTCGTTCCGTGGCATGGTCATCTGCGCCTCGGTCACCGAGGCCTTGTCGATCTTGTACGGACCGACCGAGACCGGTTCCGGGCGGAGCCCGTCCTTCTCGGCACGGAGCGCAACGAGCTCCGCGGAGCTGGTGGTCTTGCCGGCGGCGTAGAAGTCCGCCGCCCTTTTTGCGATAGCGCCGTACACCGAATCCGGCTTGATCGAGACACGCAGGATGTTGCGCTCGCCGAGGCTCGAGGGGGTCTTGTACGTGAACTTCACCCCGAGATCGCCGTCGGCCTCCACCTTCTCGATGTAGTTCCAGATCGGAAGGCTGTCCATGCGGCCGACCGTGAACGTGGTCACTACGTCCTTGGACGTGAAGGCCACGCCGTCGGACCACTTGATGTTGGGCCGGAGCTTGACGGAGAAGACGTTGCCGCTCAGCGAGCTCGATTCGGCCAACCAGTAGCTCCACTTCGCTTCGTTCCAGACGTAGGTCGCCATCGGCGGCAGGAACATGTCCTGCCAGATGCTGCCCTGGGTGATCGCGCCGCTCGCGGCGAAGTAGTTGTAGTGGCCCTTCGGCGGAAGGTCATAGGGCCACGCGCCGTTGAACTGGCCGCCCTTGACCGATGCACTCCCGCTCGGCGAACTGCCTGACGTCGCAGCGGGCGTGCACGCGGCGGCAACGATGCCGAGACTCGTGAGGGTCGCGTCACGTAGAAAACGCCGACGCGTGACGGAATAGCCATTCGCGATCTTCTTCATTTGTCCCTCCCGGATTCCTCGCTGTGCACATTGGACCTCATACCTCGTACCGTGTCGACGGGCCTAGGGTTCGGTGGCCGCGACGTGGATAACCGCACGACGACGGCAACCAGCACAACGAAGATCAATCCCACCACCGCGGCGAGCACCGTGACCACGAATTCCGCCGAATTTGGCGGCTGAAACGGCAGCATCGCCACGGCGACGATGAGGATCAGGACCGCGACGCGCAGGGCCGCCTGGAATGCGATCGGGTCCACTACCGCACCCCAAGCAGTTCGGCCGCCGGCTGGCGTTCTCGCACCGCGACATGGCATGCGACCGACCGTCCGCCCGGTAGGTCTCCCAGCACTGGCACCACCACATCGCACAAGCCCGGTTCCGACAAAGGGCAGCGCGGGTGGAAGACACAGCCCGGCGGCAGGTTCAGCAGGCTCGGTACTTCCGCGCCCTTGAGCGAGACGCGTTTCTTCGATCGGGTGATGGCTGGGTCGGCCTCCGGGATCGCCGCGATCAGTGCGGTCGAGTAGGGATGCGCCGGGTCGCTCACGAGCGGCTCGGTGTCGGCGAGCTCGACGACGCGACCGAGATACATCACGGCGATGCGGCCCTTTCGCGCGAAGTAGCGCGCGACGGCAAGGTCGTGCGTGATGAGAACCGTCGTCACGTGAAACTCGGTGGCGAGGTTATGCAGCAGGTCGAGAAGGCTGATCCGGATGGAGACGTCGACCATCGAGACCGCCTCGTCCGCGACGATCACCCGCGGATCCACGGTGAGAGCCCGCGCGATCGAGACGCGCTGGCGCTGTCCCCCTGAGAGCTGGTGCGGATATTTGAGAAGGAAATCTGCCGGCGGGGTAAGCCCAACCCGTTCGAGCAGCGAGATCATCGCGGCGCGTGCGGCTCGTCCGTGCGCTTTATTGTGCTTCGCGAGCGGCGCAGAGAGCGTCTGGGCGACGGTGCGTGTCGGGTTCAGCGATGCGTACGGGTCCTGATGGACGAGCTGCACCGCACGCCGAAAGCGCGCCAGATCCCTTCCCTTCTTCTCCCACACATCCGCGCCCTCGAACAGGAGCCGGCCGCTGGACGGCCGGAGGAGACCGGCCAGCATCCGGCCGGTCGTCGTCTTTCCGCATCCGCTCTCGCCGACGATGCAGATCGTCTCGCTCTCCCCGAGCGACAGCGAGACGTCGTCGACCGCGGTTATGGTGCCCGCTGGCGTGGTGTACGTACGCGAGACTCCGTCGAGCTCGATGAGCGGAGGCGTCATGCGAGCTTCTCGGCGACGGGCGCCTCCGCGTCGGAGCCGAGCGCCGCGGCGACCGCCTCCCAGCGAATGCACGCGGCCTCGTGGTCCGGGGTGTCGACCGGAATGAGCGGCGGGTCCTGCTCGAGGCACTGCTCGACATGGAACGGACAGCGCGGGTAATACGAGCAGCCGCGCGGGAGGCGGATGAGGTCGGGCGGCGATCCCGGAATGGATACGACGCTGCCCAGTGCGCCGGAGACGCGGGGCACCGCGCGCATGAGGCCGACCGAGTACGGATGCCGCGGCCGATAGAAGAGGTCTTCGACGTTGGCACGCTCCACGATCCGCCCCGCATACATCGTGATCATCCGGTCCGCCAGCTCGGCCGCGATCGAGAGATCGTGCGAGATGAAGATCGTGGCAAAACCGAGTCGGCCGCGGAGCTCGCGCAGCAGATCGATGATCGCGCGCTGCGTGAGGATATCGAGCGCCGTAGTCGGCTCGTCGAGGATGACGACGCGCGGGTCGAGCAGTAGGGCCATCGCGATCAAAACGCGCTGGCGCATGCCGCCCGAGAGCTCGTGCGGGTACGCAGTCAGGACTCGTTTCGGATCCAGGTGCACCAGGTCCAAGAGCTCGCGGGTGCGGTCGTGGACCGTGTGCTTGTCACCCATGCCGTGGGCGCGACCGGTATCGAGGAACTGTTCCCACATGGTGATGACGGGGTTGAACGCCGAGAGCGCTGCCTGGAACACCATCGCGCAGTCCGCCCAGCGGAAGCGACGAAGTCTTTCCGCGTCGAGAGAGAGGACGTCGAAGGCGCGCTTGCCGTCGTCGTACCGGATCTCGCCCTTCGTGACGCGAGCGCTCCGCGGCGAAAGGCGGATCAGGCCCACAGCAAGGGTCGTCTTGCCCGATCCGGACTCGCCGATCACCGCCAGGGTCTCTCCCTGCTCGAGGTCGAACGTCACGTCCCTCACTGCTTGCACCGGGCCGCGCCGCGTCCGGTATTCGATCGACAGGTCGCGGACCGATAGGACCGGCACGGTCAGGATCTAAGACGCGGGTTGAAGACGTCCTCGAGGCCTGAGGCGAGCCAGACGAGGGAGAGCTGGAAGAGTGCGATCGCCATGATCGGGCCCATGAGATAGAAGAAACTGTCCTTGAAAAAAAGCGCGCCCTGGTTGTACGCGAAGTACAGCATGATCGCCCAGTTCTTCCCGGAGAGCGGGACCAGTCCGAGGAACATGATCGCGGCCTGCGCGTAGATCGCCAGGGTCATCGCGATGATGAAGTGGATGACGATGTAGCTCCGCATGTTCGGCAGCATCTCGCGGAAGATGATGTGCAGCAGGCCGAGATCGAGGGAGCGCGCCGCCTCGACGAAATCGCGTTCCTTCAACGAAAGGACCTGGGCGCGGATTTGCCGTAGCAGCGCAGGCCATTGCAACAAGGCCAGGATCACCGCCAGCGCGAAGAACGACGCCGGCCTGAAGATCGCCGCGATCACGATGAGCAGGATGAGCTGCGGAATCGTGAGCGCGACGTCGGTGATCGCCAGGATGAGGGCGTCGATCCGCCCACCGACGGTCGCCGCGATCGACCCGAACGTGATCGCGATCAGCGTCGAGAACAGCGCGGCGAGGATCGCGGTCGTGATGATGTCGCCACCGCCGTAGACGATCTGGTTCACGACGTCGCGTCCCTGGAAGTCGGTTCCGAGTGGATGGGCAAAGGATGGCTTCGCGTAAATTGCCGTCACGTCGACCTGGTCCTGGAGAGGCACGATCAGCGGCGCGACGTACGCAAGAAAGAGGAAGAACAGGACTCCGATGAGCCCGATCAGGCCCACGGGCTTGCGCGACATCATTCGCAGGAACTCGACCAGGCCCGCCAGCGGGGCGGGAATACGACTCACATCGCGGCGGTCGACAAGGCCCGCGGCTGCGGTCACTTTCCCGTCGCTCCTCCGGCACGGCCGATCCGCGGGTCGAGCCTGCTGTACAGAAGGTCCGCGATGAGGTTCGCGATGATCACGCAGACCGTGGTCATGAGGATGATCCCCTGCATGAGCGGGTAGTCGCGCTGGTTCACGGACGCCACGAGACGCAGGCCGACTCCCTGGTAGACAAAGATCTGTTCGATGATCACGGCGCCTCCGACCACCGCGCCCGCCGCGATCGCGAATTGCGAAACGAGCGGCAGCACCGCGTTGCGGCCCACGTACGCCGTCGTTATTCGGCCGTCGGTGAGGCCGCGAGCGCGCGCGACGGTGACGTGGTCTTCCTCGAGCGCAGCCAGCGTGGCCGAGCGCATCGACAGGATCCAAAGGCCGATGTGAGTGAGGAAGAACACCGTGATAGGCAGCGATGCGTGGAAGAGGATGTCGCCTATGAACTCCGGCGTGAAGCCGGGCGTGATCCCAGATGTGAACGCGCCGCGCATTTGCGTGATCGGTATCCACCGGAGCTGGATACCGAAGATCAAAACGATCAGCAGGGCGATGAGGTAGCCGGGAACCGAGCTGATGATCGAGCCGCCGGTCGAGACCGCGTGGTCGAGAAAGCTATTGCGCCGGTACGCTGCGACCAATCCAAGGGCGATGCCCAGGAAGAACGAAAGCAGGAGTCCGGTCCCGACCGCGAACAGCGTCCACGGCAGGACCGACAGGATGATCGACATCACCGTCGTGCCCCGGGAGAGGAACGAGTTGCCAAGATCGCCGTGCGCGAGGTTGCCGAGGTACTCGAAGTACTGCTCGTGGATCGGCGCATTCAGGTTGATGTCGAAAAGCCCCGACGCCATCGCCGCCGCGTCCGCGTACGACATCTGACTCTGATTCATCAGCTCGTCGATCTTGATCTCGACGGGGCTTCCCGGCATGAGCCGGATCAGCACGAACGTGATCGTGCTGGTGACGTAGATCGTCAGCAGCGCTTTGAGGATCGCCTGCGTTATCGGCCGGCCCCACATTCCACCGAGATTCCCACGCACGCGCGACAGGGGCGACCGCTGCATGGTCCGGATCTGCAGCTCCCCCTGGGCCGGCGTGATGGTCGCCATGTCGAGAGATTACCGCTCGGGCGGCGAACCTAGCGGAATCGGGCGATCGTCAGCGACGAGCCAGCCTCGAAAGCAGCCGGAGGATCTCGACGTACAGCCAGACGAGGGTCACCAGGAGCGCAAACGCCACGTACCACTCCATGTACTTCGGAGCACGCGCGGCCACTCCGCGCTCTGCCAGGTCGAAGTCGAGCAGGAGATTGAACGCGGCGATGCCGATGACCAGCACGTTCACGCCGATGCCGAGCACGCCAGATCCGGATATCGCCTCGTTCAGGTAGCTCACCTGAACGCCGACGAGATTGAGTACGAGAGAGACCAGGTACACGAGCGCGACGCCGCCCGTTGCGGCGAACACGGCGATCCGGAGCTTGTCGGTCACGCGGATGAGGTGCGTGCGGTAGATGAGGAGGAACGCGACGAAGATGCCGATCGTGAGCGACACCGCGGGAATCACGATTCCGGGATACGCGGCCTCGAGGAGGATCGAGATGCCACCGATGAACAGACCCTCCGCGAAGGCGTAGAGCGGCGCGGTAATCGGAGCCCACGTCTTACGCACGACGGTGGCGATCGCCAGGATGAAGCCAGCGATCGCGCCGATGACCATGTAGCCGGGTCCGGCGACGACGCTCACGAACGCGCCCGCCATGAGGATGAGAACGAGCGCGAACGAGCGGTTGACGGTCCCGTCCAGCGTCATGGCATCGCCGGTCGTCGTCAGCGCATCGAATGTCTTGTCGCCGAGCACCGGATTGCCCGAGCGCTGTGGTACGAGGTTCTTCATTTGCGTGATCCCCTTCCCTGTGTCCCCGTCAATTGTCGCACTCTGCCGCAGCCTGATTTGGGCATGATGAGCGTGTGCCGGAGCTGTACGGCCTCCACGGCCGGATCGTCGCGACACCCGGTGGTGGAGACGCGCTCGTGGCCCTGTTGCTTGAGGGCGCGGACGGTCTTGCGGACATGGAGAGTTGTCGTCTCTACGTGATCAGCCGCGACCTCAAGGACCCCGACGCTGCGTGGATAACCGAGGTCTGGACGGACCGGGCCGCGCACGATGCTTCGCTCAAAGACGAACGCGTCCGAGAAGTCATCCGGCGCGCTCGGCCGCTCATCGCTTCCATGTCGGACTCGATGGAGCTAGTCCCGGTCGGCGGGAAAGGACTCTGATCGCGGACGCGTGGACACGCGCCGTGCGCGGCGTCGTACAGCGGATCCCGCCGGGGCGCGTCGCGACCTACGGCCTCGTCGGAATGCTCGCCGGTCGACCCTTGGCCGCCCGCGCGGTCGGGAATGTCATGCGCGCGTGCGACGATCCGCGGACGCCTTGCCATCGAGTCGTGCGTTCGGATGGGCTTCCGGCTTTCGCCGGCCATCGCACGCGTCTGCGTCGTGAGGGCGTGCGCTTCCTCGGTCTGCGCGTGGATATGGCCAGGCATCTGTGGGCGCCTCGGCTACCTCAGCGCCAGACCAGACGGCCGTCTTTGTAGAGCTCCTTCACGAAGCGATCGGTGAAGACGGCGTCGACGTCGACGCTCTTGGCGAGCCCACCGTACTGCAGGAGGAAGTCCCGGAGCGCGACGTAGCGCGAGCGGTCCATCGCGCCGATGCCGTTCGCGCGAGTCAGGTCGTTCTGCGCGGCCTCGATCTCGGTGTCGAGCATGTACCGCTGATGCGCGCGATCCTCGCCGGTTGCGTATTTCATGACCACGTCGATGGCCGCATCGCGATCTGCGATCGCGTCAGCAAGACCACGGAGTGAGGCGCGAAGAAAACGCGTCACCACCTCGGGCTTGGTCTGCAGCATCTCCTGATTGGTCATCAACGTGAGCCCGAGTCCGGGGACTCCGAACGCCGTCGGATCGAAGAGGCGCACCGGGATGCCGAGCCGCGCCAGGGTGTCGGGCTCGTTCGCGGTGAAGACCGGGTACACGTCGACGCGCCCGTCGGCCAGGACGCGCGGATCGAATCCGACGGCGACCTCGCGGACCTTGGTGCGATCGATGCCGCCGAGCGCGACCAGCGCGAGATAGTCGGCGCTGACGGTCGTCTTGTACCCAACAAGGCGGCCTTCCCAGTCCTTCAACGTGCGGATCGGCGAGTCCGCGCGCACGGCGAAGGACTGCTCGTCCCGCTGGCCGATCTGTGCGATCGAAACGAGCGGGACCCCGGCACTCGCGACGCGCTTCATCACGTCGCCGGCCGAGCCCGTCGAGAACTGGGCGCGGTTCGTGGCGAGAAGCTGGATGTGCTCGCCGGAGGTCGCGTGCTGGATCTCGACCTCGAGCGACTGATCGCGGAAGTAGCCCTTCTCCTGGGCCATGTAGACCGCGACGAAAGGCAGATCCGCCTGCGGCTTGAAGCCCGCGATGAAGGTGACTTTCTCCACCGGCACCGGCACCGGCGTCGGCGACGGTGCCGCAACCGGAACGTTGCACGCCGCCAGCAGGACCGCGGCGAGGAGCGCGAGCCCTCTCATGTCGCGACCGCGATGGGATGCCAGTGGAGGACGCGCCGCTCCGCCGCACCGACAAGAGCGTTCGCGGCGATGCCGATCGCCGCCAGGACGAGCACCGCGCCGAAAAGGATGGTTAGATCGAGGTTGGCGTT
Organism: Chloroflexota bacterium; assembly: GCA_005881085.1. GTDB lineage: Bacteria > Chloroflexota > Limnocylindria > P2-11E > P2-11E > 3-1-20CM-2-70-9. The sequence continues at coordinate 11,182 of VBGU01000086.1, forward strand.
CGCCACGAAGATCACCCGACCCAAACCCCGATCCGCCCCGGTCCATTCCCCGATGACCGCGCCGATGAGCGCCAGGTTGAGCGAGATGCGGGCGCCCGAGAAGAGGTAGGGGAGCGCGCTCGGCACGCGCAGATGACGGAAGATCTCACGCCCCGATGCCCCGAGCGTTTCCAGAAACGCGACCTCCTGAAGGTCGGCGGAGCGCAAACCGACGAACGAGTTGACGAGCATCGGGAAGAACGTGATGAGCGCGGCGATCGCGACTTTCGGCGCCGTGCCGAACCCGAACCAGAGCGTGAAGAGCGGGGCGACCGCGACGATCGGAGTGAGCTTCACGAGAATCGCGAGCGGGAACAGCGTTCGTTCGAACGGGCGTGACCAGGCCATGACGGTCGCCAGCGCGAACGCGACGCTCGTGCCGATGACGAAGCCGGCCGCGGCCTCGCTCAGCGTGATCCCGCCCTCGCGCGCCAGCAGACCGGCGTCGGTCGCCATTCGGGCTGCAACGGCCGACGGCGCGGGTAATAGATAGGAGGGGACCTGGAAAGCGCGGCTCCAGACCTCCAGGACGACGGCGATCGCGGCGATCGCCAAAAGCGCCACGCCGAGGTCGGTGAGCGTCCGGCGCGCGGTCATTCCAGGTGCTCGCGGACTTCTTGGACGAGGTCGTAAAACCGGGGCTCGCGCTTTGTTCGCGGCCGCGCGAGCGAGATCGGAACCTCACCACGGATTCGGGCGGGGCGCGTCCCGCCGATCACGACGACGCGGTCCGCGAGCAGTACCGCCTCCTCGATGTCGTGCGTCACATACACAACGGACCGGGTCCGGCTCTCCCAGAGGCGCAGGAGCTCGTCGCGCAGATCCTCGCGGGTCAGCTCGTCAAGCGATGCGAGCGGCTCGTCCATGAGCAAGACCTCTGGGTCGATGACGAGCGATCGCGCGAGCGCGACACGCTGCCGCATCCCGCCGGAAAGCTGATGCGGGTACGAGTCGATGGCGTCGGTCAGGCCCATCCGCGCGACCCACTCGTCGGGGCTGACGTGTCCGTTGGTGCGCGCGCTTCGGTTCACCTCCAGCGGAAGCGTCACGTTCTCGCGCACCGTGCGCCACGGGTGAAGGCGTGCGTCCTGTGCGACGAAACCGATCCGCTTGCGACGGCGCGCGACGGCCGGCGCGACGCCGAGCAGGTCGACGGTTCCGGAGGTCGGCTGCACCAGGCCGGCGATGATGCGAAGGAGCGTCGTTTTGCCTGTCCCGCTCCGGCCAACGACGGCGACGACCTCGTTTCCGACCTCGAGATCGATATCTATGAGGACCGGGCGCTGGTAGGCGGCGCTGACGTTGTGGAGCGCGATCGCGGCTGACACCTCACTCGATGCTAGCCGCGCCAAGGGCTAGCATCCGAGCACGCGAATCGCCTACAGGGGAGCCCAATGACGACCGTGAAAGCCGCCCTCGTCCAGTGCGCTTGGACCGGCGACAAGGACTCGATGATCGAGCGGCACACCAAATACATTGCGGACGCG
>VBGU01000354.1 GCA_005881085.1 Chloroflexota bacterium
CGCTCTTTGATGCCGGCGGCGATGTCCCTCACGTATTCGGCGGGATAGGCATCCGCGGGGATCTCGATGTCGTCGCCGTGGAGCTGCCGGTAGCGGATCGCGATGGAGCGGCCGAATGTGTCGAACTGCGTGCCTGTGTCCTCGACGTAGTACTCGCGGTCGACCGTCGCGCCCGAGAACTCGAGCACCGACGAGAGCACGTCTCCGAGCGGTCCGCCTCGCGCATTCGCGACGGTGAGAGGTCCGGTGGGATTCGCGGAGATGAACTCGACCTGCATGCGCTTGCCAGCCAGCGTCTTCGAGCGACCGAACCCGGTGCCGGCCCGCACGATCTCGTCGACCTGAGTGCCGAGCCATTTCGGGTCGAGGCGCACGTTCACGAAGCCGGCCAGGTCTTCCACCGCGGCGATCGGCGGGGCCGTGCGGACCCGCTCGGCGATTGCCTTTGCGATATCGCGCGGCGGTTTGCGCACCTGCTTCGCCAGCTTGAGCGCGACGTTCGAGGCGTAGTCGCCATGCTCGGGATTGCCGGGTCGCTCCACCTCGACCGGGACTCGGTCGACGTCGGGCCAGCCGAGCTCCTTCGAAGCGCGCACGAGGCCATCTTTGATCGCGGCAGCGATCTGGTCGCGGAGGAGCGTCGTCACCCGCGCGAGTCTGGGACAGCGAGCGTGCGCGCGCCAACGTCACCGCTCGGCTCGTGGGCCGCGAAGAGACGCCAGGTGAGCAGCGCCGCAAGCCCGTAGGCGACCACGAGCGTGATGAGGTTCGCCGTGAACCCCTCCGGCCCGAGCCGTGCGCGGATCGCGCCCGAGAGGATCGCGCCGACCGCGTTCGCGGCGCTCCACGCGAGCGCGAAGACGGCGTTCGCGCCCGCGCGCTCGGCCGGCGTGAACGACGAGAGCTGGAACGCGTTCACGGTTCCACTCGCGCCGAACATCAGGAGGTGCCGCGCGGCGAGCGCGCCGACCGCGATCGGTAGCGCCCCGGTGAACGCCGCGACCAGCGCGAAGGGCAGGGACAGCATCTCGACGAGGACGATCGACGGGATCGCGCCGAGGCGCGCGGCGACAAATCGTCCGTGGAGGAGCGCGCCGATGCTGCCGGCGACCGCGAGGACCCCGAGAACGAGGCCGAGCGCCGAGAACGGCACGCCGTAACGGTCGGCGAAGAAGAGGTTCACGAACGGGAGGAAGCTGCCGGCGCCGAATCCGAAGAGGATCTCGATGGCCAGGAAGCGACGGACGAGGTCGTTGCGCGTTGGCGCCGCGAGGGTGTGCTGGGCCACGGGCACGGGACGGATCGCGAGGATCGGGACGATCGATGCGGCCGCGATGAGGCCGCCGCTCCCGACGAGGGCACGCAGCACGAGTGCGTCGTCTGGCCGAGCGCCGAGCAGCGTGGCCACCGGCGCCGCAAGCGCACCCGCGATCACGCTCGAAAGGAACGCGGCCGTCGTACCGAGCGCGATCTGTTGACCGAAGCGCGTGGCGCGCCGCGCCGCATCGGTCGCATCCGCGAGGAGCGCGGCGCCCGACGAGCTCGCGACGATGCCGCCGAAGCCGACAAGCATCGCCGAGAGGAAGACCGGTGGGAGCGCGTTGAAGATCAGGATCCCGAAGATGCCGACCCCTGTGAGCGTGCCGCCGAAGAGAATCGCGGCGCGGCGTGAGCGGCCTCGTGTGAAGATCGCCGCCGGGATCGCGCCGGCCACGACGCCGAGCGCTTCCGCGCCGGCCAGGAGCCCGATGGCGAATGCGTCGAAGCCGAGGGAGCGGTAGAGAAAGTTCAGGTAGAACTGCGCGACGCCGAGGCCGAAGCTCCCCAGACCCGCCGCGATCAGATAGAGGACGGCATCGCGCCGCCCCAGAGGCAGGGGCCCCTGATGGGGTAGGGGCCGCTCCGCGTCGATCGCCTGGTCGCTCACCTTGGTCATGGAGAAGTGCTGCCGCTCGTCCGCCGCACGCGCTCGGACTATCTGCGCGGAGCCCTCGCTGTTTCCGAGCCGACGCCAGCCGCGGCTTTACGTCGCCGAGCGGTCGGACGCACCGCATCCGGCTCGACCATCTGACCGACAGCG
>VBGU01000339.1 GCA_005881085.1 Chloroflexota bacterium
CGGCAACATCGTCGCCGATCGGCGCGGAGGCGATTTCGCGGACGACCTCTACCTCGTGTTCTCGGACAACCGCAACGGTTCGCGGCAGAGCTCGAACACCGACGTGTTCCTCTTCGCCTCAAAGGACGGCGGAGCGACGTGGATCGGCCCCACGCGCGTGAACGACGACCCATCGCAGCAGCCGACCATCGCGCAAGGAACGCGCGACTGTAACCGCATCGCCGGCCGCGTCTGTCCGGCGACCGCGCCAAGCTTCGGGAACGATCAGTGGTTCCCGTGGATCGACATCTCGAACAAGGGTGACCTGAACGTCGTGTTCTACGACCGCCGGCTCGACACGGCCTCGGTAACAAGCGAGTGGCCCACCAGCCGCGCCGCACCGAACGGGCGACCGGGCAACTACCTCGTGTGGAACTTCGGCGCGCAGTGCTCGATCACCACGACGGCAACGGTCACGTCGACGACAACGTCGATACCTTCCGCTGCTGCGCAGTGCCTTGGCAACGAAGCCGCAGTGATCGCGCAACCCACGGCACCGCCGAACCCGGCATCCGGAGCCGTGATTCCGGGCGGCTTCCAAACGGTCTTCCCGTTCCGCAACTTCAACGTCTCGGACACGGCGTCGAACTGGGACTACACCTTCCGCGCCGGGATCTTCGCCGGCGACTACAACAACGTCGCCGTCGGTCCGGACATGACGGCGTGGGCGTTCTGGACCGACGCGCGAAACGGACGCTCCGCTCGTCAACAGGCGGGGCACAACCCCATCTGCGAGCAGTCCGACGTGTTCGACGACGAGTACAGCGCGCAGAGCGCCGGCACCGTTCGCAACTCGGCCACGCAATCGATGGACCTGTATCTCGCAACCCCGTGCCCGCTCGAGGCACAGGACAAGGGCGCGAAGGGGCCGTAGCTCAGAGTTCGGCCGTGCGAAAGGGCCGCGGACGGACGCGGCCCTTTCGCATCTCTAGCCTGCGAGGGCGTCCACCCCGACGGTATCTATGAGGTGCGTCGTCACCTGGCCTGAGCGGAAGAGATCGCTCGCCAGGATCTTCTTGTGGGCCGGGATATTCGTCGTGACGCCGACGATCGTGAACTCGTCAAGAGCCCGCTGCATCCGGGCGACGGCTTCGTGCCGGTCGCGGCCCCACGCGATGACCTTCGCGAGCAGGGAGTCGTAATAAGGAGGGACCTCGTAGCCCTGGAAGCAGTGCGAGTCGAGCCGGATACCCGGACCGGCCGGCGGCAGCCAGCTGGTAAGCACGCCGGTCGAGGGGGCAAAGTTCGCCTCCGCGTCTTCCGCGTTGATGCGGCACTCGATGGCGTGCCCGCGCACCCAGATCTGCTCCTCGCTCATTGAAAGGAGCTCGCCGGAGGCGAGCGCGATCTGTTCCTTCACCAGGTCCATGCCGGTCGTCATCTCGGTGACCGTGTGCTCGACCTGGATGCGCGAGTTCACCTCGATGAAATACGCTTTGTTCTGCGCGTCGACGAGGAACTCGAACGTGCCGACGTTGCGGTAACCGGAGCGCACGGCCGCATCCACGGCGAGCTTGGCGATGTCCTGGCGCAGGCTTTCGCTGATCGACGCCGACGGCGCTTCCTCGATCATCTTCTGGTTGCGCCGCTGGATCGAGCACTCGCGCTCGCCGAGGCAGATACCCCGCCCCGATTCGTCGACCGCGATCTGCGCCTCGACGTGCCGCACGCCCTCGAGGCATCGTTCGACGTAGATGCCGTCGTCGCCGAACGACGCCCGCGCCTCGCTCGCGGCCTGCGGCCAGAGGCGCTGGAGCTCGGACGGCGAGGTCGCCTTGCGCATCCCGCGCCCGCCGCCGCCGGCCTTCGCTTTCAACATCACGGGATAACCGATCGCCTCCGCGATCCGCAGCGCCTCGGCAACGTTGCGCACCGGTCCGTCCGATCCAGGGATGACCGGCATGCCCGCGCGCTTCATATCGGTGCGCGTCTGCGCTTTGTCGTGAAAGAGCCGGAGCACTTCGGGCGGCGGTCCGATGAACGTGAGGCCGTGGTCCTTGCAGACCTCGGCGAAGTCCGCGTTCTCGGACAGGAAACCGTACCCGGGATGGATCGCCTGCGCGCCCGAAAGCAGCGCGGCGGACATGATCGCGGGGATGTTCATGTAGGACTCGCGCGCGTTCGCCGGCCCGATGCAGATCGCCTCGTCGGCAAGATGCACCGGGAGGCTATGCGCGTCGGCTTCGCTGTATACCGCGACGGACTGGATGCTGAGCTCGCGGCATGCGCGGATGATCCGCACGGCGATCTCGCCGCGATTCGCGATCAGGACTTTCTCGATCGGCGTCACGATGGGACCTGCGCGAGCCAGAAACGATTGCCGTCAGGGTCGGCTGCGCGCGCGACGAGGATCCCGTACTGATCGACGGGCTTCGCCACGACCTCGCCGCCCTCGCGCTGCACCGCCGCGCACGCGGCGTTGATGTCATCGACCTCGAACCCGAGATGAGTCTCGGTCGCGGCCTTCGCGCCGCCGTCGTGAAGCGCGACGATGCCGCCGTCGGCGGAGAGCTCGGTCCACGACGGCGACTCCGAACGTGGGACCAGTCCGAGCGCGCGCCGGTAAAACCCAGCGGTCTTTGCGACGTCGACAGCCATCAGGCGGACGTAGGTCTTCGTGACTTTCAGCGTGTGTCTCCCTTCAACAGCGGAAGCGACTGCCGAAGCGTGCTCTCGTCCGAAACGTTCCCGGTCACTACGTCGGGGAGGATCCGCTTGACGAGTCCGGTGAGCACGGTCCC
>VBGU01000087.1 GCA_005881085.1 Chloroflexota bacterium
AGGCGCGTCGGCGGAAAAGAAGTGCGAACGCGAGAACGTGCGCGATCCAGAGGATAGGTACGAGGATCGTCACGACGTACCAAAACGAGCCCATGCCGAGGCGCGCGATGTCGTATCGCACGCCGCCAATGAGCGCGTTCACGAGGTCGGCGAACCCGACGATGTTCGTCAGCCACACGAGCACGATCGCGAACCCGAGCCGAGCGCGAAGCGCGAGCAGCGTGACAACGGCGAGCACGCTCGTGGCGAGATCTCCGTAGGCAACGGCCTCCGCGAAGTCGCGCGGCAGCGCGGTCCCAGCAACGGATGTCACAAGGACCGTCGCGCCGATCGGGCGCAACGCGTGGACGAAGGTGAGCGGCGTGAACGCGGTAGCGCGATCGACCGACTTCAGCCACGGCCAGACATACCACCACGCGAGGAGGCCGAAGACGACGAAGGAGAAAAGGGTCTGGATTCCGAAGACGGCGAACGCGTCCACGGGCGCGAGCGTATCGGAAAGACCTGCTGAGTCGACCGGTGCCTCGAACCCGGAACCAGTGGTTTACAAAATCGAGCGCAATCCTGCACCGACTGGCACCGATGCGTATTCACGCCGTAATGCGTGCGGCGCGAAGCACCGAGCTGCACCCCGCGGCACCGACGTGGCTGTCAATGTGGCTGTCAGACCAAGCGTCGTTTGTTTATCCGGTGCCGAACCAAATCTTCGGCGGCCTCTCGGATTCGGCAGGGGTGACGCCGTGCGTCCGCAGGGCATCGAGGAGCGGTTCAGGCCGAAATGTCCAAAAGACCACTCGGCGGCCGTCCGCACGTGTTAGTCGTACGCCGGCGCTTCCTAAGACCCCACCAATGACGCGCTCAGCTCGAGTGAGTTCCGGCCAGCCCGTCTGGAATGCGGCAAATCCAAGAACGCGGACGACGATGCCATCGTCGTCGACCGTCATTCGCGCGAATGGCCACGTTGCGTTGATCCAAGACGTCCGCAGTCCCCCCGTGAAAATCTGTCTGGCCATCGCCGCCGGACAATACGCTCGGGGGTGGGCTAAGTACGCGTCGACTCGGCCTCACTCAACGCGGTCGCGCGCTGTCACCGCCTTCCGAGCGCGGCCTCTCGGAGCGCGAGTCCGCGGCATTTTCCTAACGAATCGCTGAGCCGACCCCGGGGCTCGAACCCGGAACCGGTGGTTTACAAAACCACTGCTCTACCGTTGAGCTAGGTCGGCGTTGTTCTCCTTTCCATTTTCGCATCCCCGCGTAGGCTCTTTCCGGAGGCTCGCTCGACGTTCCCTCGCCTCTTCCCCATCTGGTCTCATCGCGGAACAGCCGAACGCTCGGAAAGCCGGCATCATTGGGCGAACCAACCGACGCCACGGCCAACATCGAACGGTCTAACGAGAAAAGGCGCCGCCATCGTCGAACGTGAACGCGGACTAATCTGGCGGCATGCGCGGTCTCGGGCGGACGCGCCCGGTGTTGATTGGCGCGTTGACGTTGCTGGTTGTCGTCGCGGTCGTAACTCTTCTCTTCCTCCTCGCCACTCGGAATTTCATCGCCTCTAGATCGGCGGGCGGCCTCGCGGGCAGCACGCTCCAAGGATGGCAGATCAGCGAGGGTGTTCAGCGGTTCGGAGAGATCGTTCCAGGATTCGATCTCGCGGCGCGCGCGGGTATGGCTCCGCCAGCGCTCGTCCTGCTTGCCACGCTGAACAGCGCATTCCTCGTCGTTCTCGCCACCAGTCTCGCTCTCGGTATTGGCGTTCCCGTTGGCTTCTGGGTCGCTGTCCACGCCCCACGACGTCTCGTCGTGCTGCTCAAGAGTGCCGCCAACGTCGGCGTCGCTTTCCCCGCGTTCTTCGTCGCCTTCCTGCTGCAAGTACTCGCAGTCGAGCTCGCTGGGAGGTTCGGGCACACGGTGCTTCCGGTTTACGGCTTCGGGCTTGATGCGCATATCGTCGTTCCGGTAATCGCGCTCGCCCTCGCGCCGCTGGCCTACGTGCTACGCCTCGTCGCGCTGAGCGCCACAGAACTCAACGCGCGCGACTTCGTCCGCACTGCACGCGCGAAGGGCCTAGCGGAGATTGCCGTGGTTTACCGACACATCGCACCGAACATGGTCGGTGCGATCGGAGAGGCGGGCCTCGGCGCGCTTCGCTTTGTTCTCGCAGGCCTCGTCATCGTCGAGTACTTGCTCGTCTGGCCCGGCTTGGGTGTGCTCGCGTTGCGCGCGGCCAATGTGCAGGACTTGCCGATCTTTCTCTCGAGCGCCCTCGTCCTCGCCGGGCTCTTTTACCTCACCGATCTAGGGTTGGATCTCGTGACGCATCGTCGCGGGCTCATCGTCGGATGACCGCGATCGCGTTCGTGCGGTCCAAACCTGAGCGCGGACAGCCACGGCGACGCCGCGAGATCGACTGGTCACTTGTCGCCGGCGCGCTGTTCTTTGGAGCGTTGATCCTCCTCGCGATCTACGGACCCCTGATCGCCCCGCATGACATCTACTACTCCCGCTCGCTCGTCGATGGCAAGGCGCCACCTTTCCCGCCGAGTCCCGATTACGCCCTCGGTTCCGACGGCATCGGTCGCGACCGGCTGAGCTGGCTGCTCGTCGGCGCGCGAGGCACCGTTGTTATCGCGTTCGCGGCCGCAGCGCTGCGGGTGATCCTCGGCGCGAGCCTTGGTCTCGTCGCGGGATTCCACGGCGGCCCGATCGGAGGCGTGCTCCGCCGCTTGGCTCTCGGGCTCTCCTCCGTCCCTGCGACGATCGCCACGGTGTTAGCGGTCATCGCGCTGAACCTACGTCCAGACGGATTCGTGCTCGCGCTCGGCCTCGTCGGCTGGGCAGAGCCCTTCCATCAGGCGCGCCGCTACGCACGGTCAGAGGGCGCGCGACCGTTCATGGAGAGCGCCCGCAGCCTGGGCTTTAGCGATCGGCGGCTGCTCTTCCGCCACCTCCTTCCGAACGTGGCCCCTGCGCTGTTGACGACCGCCGCCTTCCAGGTAGCTGCGGTGCTGCTGCTGATGGCGGAGCTCGCGCTGCTCAACATCTTCGTCGGCGGCGCGGTGATCGTCGACTACGACAGCCGTGGCAACGCGATCGTCGCGCCGATGATCCCGAACTGGGCGAGCATGCTCGCGACGACGCGGCCGGTCGTGAGCCTCTACGGCGATCTCGCCGCAGTGCTGCTTCCTGGCGGCGCACTCCTCGGTGCGGTGCTCGCGACCAACCTGTTCGGGGACGCCCTCGCCGCGCGGGCGCAACGCCTCGACGTGTATCGGCTCCTCTCGCGGCGCCAACTGTTCGCGCTCGCCGGGCTGGCCGTGATGATCGCGTTCACGGTCGGCGCGTGGCCCTCACGCCTCGCGGCCGAGACGGACTACGCGCGTGGCTTCGATGCCGGTCGCGCCGAACAGCTCGCGCAAGACCTCGCGACGCTTGGCCCGCGCACAAGCGGCTCCGCCGAAGCCGAAAGCGCCAGCGCCCTTCTGGCGCAGGAGCTCAACGGTCAAGTCGTGCGAGCGACGGATGCCGCTAAGGTCGTCACGGAAAGCGAGCTGCGGATCGGCGGTCTCGGGTTGCCGGCCGGCGCCGTTACGGTGCTCTCGATCGACGACGCCGACTTGAGCGGCCCCTTGGTCTACATCGATGTCACTTCCCTGTTCGGGCAAACCCCCGCGCAAGTCAGCGGGGCCATCGTCGTTCTCGATCGCCTATCCCCGGGCATCCTCGGGAACGTTGCTCAGCGCTTGGTCGCGGCGGATGCGCGGGCCGTGGTTGCAGTCGACACAATCCCGCAGAACTACCTACGTGGCTCCGGCCTCTATCCGCTACCCGCCGTGCAGATGCCGACCGCTGCGCTGACCGTATTTCTGCATCGCTCCCTTCCTGATCTGCAAACACAGCATTCCCGCTCTGTCACCTTGGCGGATGAAGCAACCCTGCATGTGCGAACGGTAAGCCGCGAGACCTTGATAGCGAATGTCGTTACGCACGTAGGCGTCTCCTTGGAGAGCCGCCCGCTCGTACTCATCACCGCCAGCTACGACTCGGCACCCGGTGTCAACACACGCTGGGATAGCGCGACCGCAGCTGCGGTCCTCGTCGCAGTCGTTGACCGTTTACGGACTGCGCCGCTCGACCTTGAGGTCGAGGCCGTCGCGACCTCCGCGGACTTCCAGAACTGGGCCGGCCTTCGGCTCGCCTTGGCGCAACTCGACCGAGCGGACCGCGGGCGGCTCCAGGCGGTTGTTCTCATTGGTCCTTCGCTGTCAGACACGCTCGTCATCGAGACGCAGACCGACATCGGTATGGCCAGCGGGACCGGCCGCCTCGCCGCCCGGCTGCAGGACGCTTTGGGCGTCACCACGTCACCGCGGCCCGCAGGGGATCTCCTCCGGGCCATTCAATCGACCCGAGTAGCTGCGCCCCCAATTCGCTTCGCCGCAGCCGGTCCGGATCGCGACCCGATGCCCGAAGCGATCCAGAAGGCGGGCCGCGCCGTTCTGACTGCACTTGCCTACATCCCCAATCACATCAGCGAGATGCGATAAAAGAGTCGCTGAACCGATCCGTTAGGCCGCTCCACCAACCGGCTTCCACCCTGCTCCCGCCGCCCGCGTAGGCCTCTCCCGTTCGCGCGTCCACGAGGAGGTAACGCCAGGCGTCAGGCTGTGCTGGCTGCTGCTGCGTCTTTGCGGCGCCGAGCGATGTGCCCCATCCGTCCGCCGCAAATTGCCCCCACTGCGCGACAACCCAGACCCAATCCGCTTTGCCAACCGCCGCGATGCCGTGCCCCGCCCGCTCCAAATCGCTGCGGAGCACGAGCTTCGCCTCGACGCGGATGATCGTGTTGCCCGCCGGCAGCGACGCCTTCGAGATTGCAGCCGAACGTGTGAGAACCCCCTTGATCATCTCGGGGGTCGTTACGCCGGGGGGCGTGGGTGACGGCTCACCGACTTGCGCGATCGCATCGGCGCTCGGAACAGCGGTCGCGGGCGCTGGCGCGGCGAGGGCGCTGCGTCGGTCATCTCCGAGTGCGGTGCCGAACACCAGCGCGGCGACCATCACGGCGATCGACGCGGCCATCGCCCGCGCAGTTCTGAGCACTCTCACCACCGCAGGGGCGCGTTCAACTACGACGGCAGCCGGTGTCGACAAGCGGAAGCGTGACCGTGCCGTGGCCGATCGTCTCCACCTCGACGCGATAGGACGCCGCGTGTACGAGCAGATCCTCGTATGTGGCTTCGTCCACACCCACCCAAGTGGCGGTGTCGGTCCCGGTCTTCGCCACAGCCATGCAGGTCTCGGGGCCGAAGATCCCCGACCCCGCGATCGGGAGAACGATGACCAGTCGGCCCGCATCGTCGACGACGCGAAAGCCCATGGCGCTGCCGTCGTAGTGGAGTTCGAAAATGTGGCGGCCGGGTTGATCGCTGTGATCGATCGCCCATTTCACGTGCGTCGGCGCGGGAAGCGGCGCCTGTGACACCGTGGGCTTTGTGACCTCGGGCTTGAAGGTATGCGCGGAAGTCGGCGACGCGGTGGGTCTGTCCGAGACGAATGCACTGGTCGCTCCACTGGTGCCGCACGCGGCGGTGACGGTCAACGCCCAGAGCAAAGCGCAGCGAAGTGCCCTCCGGATTGTCGATACCTCATGCCTCATCGGGCCAATGCTCCCGTGCGAGGACGAACGACCGCATCCGAGATGCGTGATCTAACTATTACGGCTGGTACGACGTTTGCGGAGACCACGTCGAGCGGGCGCTGGCTCTCCTGTCAACGTGGACCGTCGACATGCTTGCCCATCTAGCATGGTCGCGGGCCGCACCTTAGCCGCGGCGAGCGATCGGTGCAGCGACCGCTCAGGCAGTAGCAGCCCAGGGCTACGACCTAGCCGGCTGTCGTGAGAGATACCCGCGCATGTCGGCCTCGTGCTCCTCGTGGAAGTGCCCGAACAACGTGGCTCCGGTAACCGGCGCGCCCTGCATCCACGGAAAGCGCGCGGGATCGTCGAGCACGTCGTCCGGCAATTTCTCGATCGCCGACGCGAGCTGTTGAAAGACACGACGCGATTCATCAAGGACCTCGCCAACGGACTTATCGCGATCGCGCGCATGGAACCACGCGTTGATCTCGTCGTCCTCATGCAGGTCAGCGGGCCACGGTGGCGTGGGTTCGGGCTGGCCGTTCGCCACCGCTCCGAGGCGCCCGACGGTTCTCCGCCGCCACGCCGTGAGATGCGCGACGACGTCCTTGATCGACCACGCGCCGGCGACGCCGGGTTCGTCCATGCGGTCCTCGCCGATCTCGGCGAGGAGGCCTTCCCAAACCTCGTTCTCTGACCTGAGCTGCGCTAGGAGATCAGCTCGACGCATCGTTCGCCTCCGTCGCTTCATCGGTTGATTTCTTCGTCGACCGCTTCTTGGCCGGCGCTTTGCGTTTCGGCTTCGCGGCCACGACGGGCGCGGGAGGGCTCTCGATCTCGGCGGCCGGTGCGATCTGATCGGTCTCGTCAGTCCCGCCCTCGGCGGCTTCAGCGGGCTCGGAACGATCCGGTTCGGAGCGATCCTCCGGAGTCTGCTGCGGCTCGTTCTCCCACCCGCCGTTGTCCTGTGTCTCCGCCGGCTCTTCCGGTCGCGGCGTGCGGGTCTGCGCGGGTGCGACATCGCGCCGGCGCTGCCGGAGCGCCTCGTACAGCATCACCGTGCCGGCGGCGGCCGCGTTGAGTGAGCTCACCATTCCTTCCATCGGGAGGCGGACCGCCTGGTCCGCTCCTTCGAGCACAAGGCGACGGATCCCCTCGCCCTCGCCGCCGATGACGATCGCGGTGGGTCCGCGGTAGTCGACCTCATCGTAGAGAAGATCGCCGGACTCATCCGCCGCGACGACCCATATGCCCTTCTCCTTGAGCGCGTCGATCGCCTGCCGGAGGTTCGCCACGTCGGCGATGAGCAGATGCTCGCTCGCGCCGGCGCTCGTCTTGGTCACCGCGGGCGTGAGCCCAACGGCGCGGTGATGCGGGATGACGACGCCGTCGACGCCTGCGCCCTCGGCCGATCGCAGCAGCACTCCGAAGTTCTGCGGATCCTGGAGCGAGTCGACGACGAGCACGAGCGCCGGATCGGACAGCGTGTCGAGGTGGAGCAGGAGCTCGTCGAGCTCGACGCCGGCCTTGCCTTCAACGATCGCGACGACCCCTTGATGGTTCTCGACCGGCGAGAGTCGCGCGATCTCCATCTTGTCTGTAAAGCGAACGAAGATTCGCCGCTGCTGCGCCTCGGCGATGAGCTCGTTCACCGGGCCGGTGCGAACGTTGCGGTCCTGCGACACATAGAGCCGCCGGATGTTGCGCCCGGCGCGGATCGCCTCGAGGATCGCGTGCGGACCCGCGATGGGCTCCCCCACCGGTTCGTGCGACGGCGCGGCCTTGTGCGGGCCGGCGGTAACGCGGCGAATCGCTTCGCTGTACCGCTGCTCGCCGCCGCGGCGCTGACGCCATTGCCCACCGCCCTGCGGGGCGGGGCCAGGTCCACCGGCGCCACCACGCCAGCCCATCGGACCGCGTTGACGCTGCGCCTGACGACGCTCGTAACCTGCGAGCTCGCGCGACTGCTCGCTCTCTTCACGAGGCGGGAATTGCTGCGGACGGAACGGCGGGGCCCCGAATTGCGGGCGCGGCGCGCCGAACTGAGGACGTGGCCCGGCGTAGGGCGGACGAGGTGCGCCGAAGCCGGCCCCGCCACCACCTCGGCCCCGGCGGCCGCGCCGCCGGCGTCGCGCGCCGTCCTGATCGCCAGAGCCGTCGGGGGGCTGCGCCCCCCGGCCCCCCGGTTCAGGTGCGCTGGGCGCTGGCCTGCTATCGCTTGGGGGTTCCTGCCGCGGCTCGTGAGGGGGGTCTGAGGGGGGTATGCCCCCCTCAAGATCTTGGTCCATGGTCATGCTCCTTTGCGACCGACGCGCTCCCAGCGCGTCCCGTCCTTGGTGTCCTTCACTTGAATGCCGAATCGTTCGAGTAGCTCTTTGCGCAACGCGTCGCTCTTCGCGTAATCGCCGCTCTTTCGCGCGGCCTCACGCTGCTCGAAGACCGCGCGCTCTTCGCTGCTCAGCTCGTCCTTCGCCGCCGCCGCAGCCTGCAGCGAGAGTCCCAGGACGCGATCCATGTCGAAGAGCATCCACAGCGCGCGCTCCTGCTCGTCTGTGTCCACGATGGCCGCGAGCGCGAGCGCCTTTTCCGCAGCGGCGAGCGCCCGCGGGCTGTTCAAATCGTCGGCGAGCGCTTCGCGGAACTCGCGCGTGATGACGTGTTCGCCCTCAGGCTCCGCGACGCGGCCCTGCGTCGCAGCGTACGCGGCGCGGATGGTCCGCCGCCAACGCTCGAGCCTCGATTGTGCAGCGTTCATGCCGTCGCGGGTGAAGTCGAGACCGTTGCGGTATCCCGCGCCGAGCGCGAGCAGTCTGAACGCGAGCGGGTCGTAGCCCCATCCGGCGACGTCGTCGAGCGTGACGAAGCCACCCTTCGACTTCGCCATCTTCTCGCTGTCGACGCGAAGGAAGCGCACGTGCACCCAGTAGTTGACGAATGGCTTTCCCGTAGCCGCTTCAGACTGAGCGATCTCGCACTCGTGGTGCGGGAAGAGATGGTCTTCGCCGCCGGAATGCAGGTCGAACGTCTCGCCGAGGTACTTCATTGACATCGCGGAGCACTCGATGTGCCAGCCGGGGTTGCCGCGGCCCCAAGGCGAATCCCACTGCTGGAGATCGCCGGCCTTGGCGCGACGCCACAGCGCGAAGTCCGATGGATGCCGCTTGTTCTCGTTCACTTCGACGCGCGCGCCGGCGACCCGCTGCTCGGGCAACTCGGCGTTCAGGCGAGTGCCGTAACCGGGGAAGGTCGTCACGTCGAAATACACCCCGTCCGCGGCAACGTACGCGTTGCCCTTCGCGATGAGCCGCTCGATGAGCGCGATCATCTCGGGGATGTGGTCCGTCGCCTTCGGGATCACGTGCGGGTCGAGGATGTTCAAGCGGTGGCGATCCTCCATGAAGAGACGCGTGTACTCGTCGGCGATCTGGAGCGGGGTCTTGCCCGCGCGCTCGGCGCCGACGGCCATCTTGTCCACGCCAGCGTCGGCGTCGTCGACGATGTGGCCCACGTCGGTGATGTTCATCACCTGCTTCACGCGGAGCCCGAAGTATTCGAACGTCCGACGAACGACGTCGGCGACGAGGTAGCTGTACAGGTTGCCGATGTGCTGGCGGTCGTAGACCGTCGGGCCGCAGTTGTACATGCCGACTTCACCGTGACGCAGCGGCACGAGCGGCTTCACCGATCGCGAGGCGCTGTCGTAGATGCGGAGGTTTCCGGATTCGGGCCGCTGGATCAGTTCTTCTCCTTGGCGCTAGTTCGAGGCCAGTGCCACCGCCAGCGCGGCGATCGCTTCGCCTGCGCCGATCTCACCCACGCCGTCGTTTGTCTTGGCCTTGACGCTCACGCTCTCTGGCGTGACGCCCAGGCCTCGGGCGATCGCTTGACGCATCGCGGCGACGTGCGCGCCTATGCGGGGCGCCTCCGCAATGACCGTCGCGTCGATCGAGACGACGGCGTAACCCGCCTCGCGGACCTTCGATCCGACCTGGCGCAACAGCTCCTGGCTGTCCGCGCCAGCGAAACGCGGATCGTCGCTCGGGAAGTGCGATCCGAGATCCCCGAGGTTCGCCGCTCCGAGGACCGCGTCCATGACCGCGTGGAGGAGGACGTCACCATCGGAGTAGCCAGCGAGCCCCTTCGGGTGCTCGATCGCGACACCGCCCAAGACCAGGCGGCGGCCCGCCGCGAGACGGTGAATATCGTACCCGAGGCCGGCCCGCTGCGGCACGGCTAGCGGATCTGCAGCGCGGGCATGCCGACGAGGC
>VBGU01000340.1 GCA_005881085.1 Chloroflexota bacterium
TTCCGGGCAATTCTGCCGGCGCCTTCAACGCCGCGTACGCCGAGGCGACGAAGAACGGCTTCACAAACGGCGCCGGTGGTGTGACCGTCGTGCCGCGGCAGGACTTGGTAAACAACCGCATGCTCGAGGTCACGATCCAGGGTCCCGTCCAAACCTACTTCGCGAGGCTGTTGGGCACATCGACCATTCAGGGCACGCGCATAGCGCGCGCGGAGTTCGTCCTTCCGGTGCCGATGGGGAGCCCGCAGGATTACTTCGGCATCGCGACCCTCTGCCAGAACACCGACACGCCGACCGCGTGCCCTGAGGTGCCCTCGGCGACCGGGACAGGCGTGCTGGCGCAGCAGGGCTTTTGGGGAGCCGTGCTGACGAAGGGCGCGAACCGCGCAAACGGCGACGCGTATTCGACGTACTACAACCCCTCCCCGACGGTCAACACCGGCTACGACGCAAACGGTTACTCATACATCGTCGAGTTCCAGCCCGGGACGGCGGGCGGCGCGGTGTGGATCTTCGACCCCATCTTCTGTGCCACCGGTCACAGGTCGACGTCGCCTTATCAACGTCTCGGGATCGGTGACCTCTGGTACAGCGTCGCCGGGACGCGGAACGTAACTACCCAATACAAGCTCTGGAACATGAACGGCACGCCGTACGCAACCAGCGATGACATCCTCGTCGCCACCGACGGTGGGCTTTTCGCGAACATGGACTACGCGGACAAGGGGACGAGCTACAGAGGCGACGGTGACTATGGCAACGGCTACAACGGCGCCAGCTCGGCTGACTGCGCGTCGAGCCCCTATCACAACGCGTGGTGGCGGCTCGCCTCGGGTCTGGGGGAAGGTCAGTACCGGCTACAGGTGGTCACCAGCAGCGGAGGGACCGCTCAGAACGCCCTCAACAACTTCGGCGTCCAGCTCACCACGACGTTCGGGACGGGCGCACGAATCTACGGGCAGAGCCGCATGTGCGCCTACGTGAACGTCGCGTCTACGACCGCGCTGTTCTATCTGGCTCAGGTGGACGCCGTGCATGCGGGGAAGACGCTTGAGATCAGACTCTTCGACCCGGGGGATATCGCGAGCACGACGCTACGCATCAAGCAGCCCACGCCGAGCGGTTACACAGACGCCACCTTCAAATTCACCGCGACCGGGAGCTCGGGCGGAGCTCCCACGAGCGGCGGGCCTCAGACCTCGCTCCAGACCTCGAACACCTCGGCCAGCTTCTACAACAATCAATGGGTCACGATCCAGGTCGCGCTTCCCGCGGACTATCGTGCGCCGACGCCGCCGGGGGAGACGCAGCCCGGTTGGTGGAAGATCGAGTACGCGGTCGGAACGTCAGGACAGGACGTCACGACATGGGAAGTGAACATTCGCGGCAACCCGGTTCACTTGGTCGTGCCATAGGTCGGTCGACCCCCTAAGGGATGAGCTATGTCGCTCTCCCTGCCGCGAGTGCGTCGAGGAAGCGGATGATCTCCCAGCGCTCGGTCTCGGTGAGCTTCGGCTTCCCGGTGTCGGAATCGGCCGCCGACCACGCCGGCATCGCAGTGAACGGGATCCCGTTGCTGATCCAGTAAAAGAGCTCGCCGGGCGCATGCTGCGGCACGTGCACCTGGAGGTTGTACGGGGGTGGCTGCAGGGTGAACGCCGCGGGCCCGTCGCCCTTGCCCTGCGGCCCGTGGCAGACCGCGCAGTTCGCCTGGTAGAGCGCGCGACCGAAGGCCACCGTGCCGGGATCGTCCGGCGTGGGGTTCTGCGCGAAGCGCGCGGTGAACGGCACCGCGGGCGTCGGGATGTTCGGCGCGATCGTGTACCCGATCCCGAGCGAGACGAGGATCAGGACGCCGAGGAACCCTGCGCTTTGAGCGAAGCGCCGCCACTCGCCGCCGCGCCGCCACCGGATGAGCGCCAGGAGACCGAACACGGCCGCGCCGACCGCGAGGGCGATCGCGATCTGCTCCAGGCCCTGGCGCGAGATCGGGAACGTCACTTGCGATCGGGGGGCTGTGCCCCCCGGCCCCCGGAGCTAGGACGTGGGGGATGGGGGGCGGAGCCCCCCAATTTGCTCTTTTCCTTCCGCGTCGACCACCACCAAAGCCCGATGAAGAGGACGAGCGGCACCCCGAGCTCGAGTATTTCGTCGAGCCATGTGCCGGTGACACCGTGCGTCGAGACCGACGCGAAGATCATCGGGATACAACGAGGCTATACGCAGCGGTGCCTTCGTTCCCGACCGCGATCGCGGCCTTCCAGGTACCGGCATCGAGCCCGGCGATCGCGAACTTGTACCGGCCCGGGCCGAGGGTCGCCGCATCCTCCGTCGCATCGATCGGCGCCTGCGTCGACGGTCCGGAGAACGACGCTCGCAATTGCTTTCCGGTGACGGGGTTGCCGTCCTGGCCGATCAGGACCGCGAACATCGTGAGCGGCGCTCCGGATTGCACGGTTGCGGGATCGGTAAAGACGATCATCGTGTAGGGACCGACGGTGACGACCTGCGAGGTCGTCGAACCGCCGCCGCTCGGTGCCCCAACGGGCACGGTGAAGACCGTGCTGATGTCTTCGCGTCCCGTCAGCCGGACGATCGTCTGGATATGCCAGGTGCCGTACATCGCGGTCGGACTGCCGTTCGCGACGTACTCGCCGGGGGCGCGCTCCGCCGCGACGAGCTCCTGCTGGCCCATGTCGTGCTCGACCATCGTGAAGCGGAACGCGACCTTC
>VBGU01000341.1 GCA_005881085.1 Chloroflexota bacterium
TTCGCCTTCGAGAACTCCACCGTCACGAGCTTTGGCTCGCGCCGCGCGAGCTCCTCACCGAACGCAACGGCGATCGCGGTCGCCTCCTGCTGCGTCACGCCCGCACGGAGCGGCGCGAAGACGTGCAGGCCCTTGCTCCCCGAGGTCTTCGGGTAGGAGACGACCTTTGCCTCGTCGAGCACCTTGCGGAGCGCGAGCCCCGCACGCGCCGCGTCGGCGAATGACTCGGGCGGATCCATGTCGAACGCGAGCCAATCGACCTCGTGCATCGTTTTCGCACGTGAGGTCATCACGTGGATCGCGATGCAGCCGAGGTTCACCATGCCCACCTGCGTGGCGCGCGACCCGCCGACGATATAGCGCACATCCTTTCCCGTGCTCGCCGCCCGAAGGACCAATCGCGGTCCCGCCGGTTGCCAATGTTCGGGAAAGTCCTTCCGATAGAAGCAGCCACCGAGGATCCCGTCGGGGCAGCGCTCGGCGGTGAGCGGCCGATCGCGCATCCACGGCGCGACATGCGACCAGATGCCGTCGTAGAACCGCGCGATGTCCGCCTTGGTGATTCCCTCCTCAGGCCACCAGACCTTGTCCGGATTGCTGATGGCGACGCCCGCGACCTTGACCGCCTCAGCGCTCACGGTCCCTCCAAGTGCATTCGGACGGGTCCTTGTCGGTGCGGAGCCCGAGGAACGCCGGCTGACGAAGCTTGCCGTCGGCGGTCCACTCCGCGTACACGAGCTGGGCGACGAGCTTCGGCCGCAACCAGGTCGCGTCTTTCATTCGCGGCGCGGGATCGAATGGCGGCTTCTCCGTCCGCAGCCGTTCGAGCTTCGTCGCGAGGATGTCGAGCGTCTCTTGCGTGAAGCCGGTCCCGACTTTGCCCACGTAGCGGAGCTTCGGTCCGTCGTAGAGGCCGACGAGAAGCGCGCCCAGGTGCTGGCGCCCGCCTTTCGGCGCGGTGTACCCCCCGATCACGAATTCGGACTCCTTGCGCACCTTCACTTTGCGCCAGAGAGGTGACCGAACCCCCGGCTGATACGGCGAGCGCTCGTCCTTGGCGATGATCCCTTCCCAACCGAGACGCTTCGCTTCTCGGTACGCGGCTTTTCCGTCGCGGACGAGGCGGCGCGAGACGAAGAGGGGAACGGTCAGGCGCCCGACCAGGCGCTCGAGCGCGGCGCGGCGCTCGCTCAACGGACGCGACATCAGGGATCGGCCGTCCTCCTCGAGGAGATCGAAGATCGCGTAGCGCGTCGGTGACGCGCCGGCGGAGCCGCGCCGCTGCAGGAGCTGAAAGCGCGAGACACCCTTCGCGTCGAGGGCGACGAGCTCGCCGTCGACCATGACATCGCCATCGCCGAGGGCCTCCACCGCGGCGACGACGTGCGGGAACCCGCCGGTGAGGTCCTGGAGCGTGCGCGACCAGATCTTCACCCGGCCGCGCTCGCGACCCGCGACCGCCCGGATCCCGTCGTACTTCTCCTCGAAGACCCATTCCGGACCCTCGACGATGCCCGGCGACAGCGTCGCCAGCATCGGCCGGATCGGCGTCACCCCGGATCGCCCGTCGCCGCTTTCGCGACGTCACCGCCTTCGTCGCGCGCGATCCCGGCGAGCAGCCTTCGCGTGAGCACCGAGCGAGGCTTCGCCGTCGCGATGTCGACCGCAGCGGCACTCCGGTCTTTCCGCTTCATGAGCAGCCACCTGCGGTCGCCGGTCCGCACGAGCGCCCACGAGCCTTTCAGCTTCTTGCCGTTGAGCGTAAAGACGATGCGACCTTTGCGCAGCGCCTCATCGAATGTCTCGGGGTCTTCGAGTCGGTACGTCCCGATGTCCCACACCATGACCGTGCCGCCTCCGTACTCGCCCTCGGGGATCACGCCCTCGAAACGCGCGTAACCCAGCGGATGGTCTTCGACGGCCATCGCGAGGCGCTTGTCCTTCGGATCGAGCGACGGTCCTTTAGGAACGGCCCAGGACACGAGGACACCGCCGGCCTCGAGGCGGAAGTCGTAGTGGAGAGCGCTCGCGCGATGCTTCTGCACCACGAAGAGTCGCTCCGGCCCTTTCGGCTTCCCGCCCTGCGGTTCCGGCGTTTTCGCGAAGTCGCGCTTGCGCTTGTACTCCCGGAGCGAGCGCGCGCGCTCTTCAGTCGCGGCGATCGTTGGTGCTCCCTTCGTTCGTATCGCGCTTCTTAGTTGCACGAATGAGACCGACGCGGTCGGCAAGGTCATGTGCTGAAAGGAGATTGAGGACGCGGCCGCGAGGGATTCCGGCGAGGATCGCGGCCGCGATCCCGATCTCGAGAAAGACAAGCTCGGCCGGGGTGTGAGCATCCGTCCCGATCGAGACCCAGGCGCCCTCCGCGGCCACGATGCGCAGCCGCGCCACGTCGAGATCCTGCCGGTCGGGATAGGCGTCGATCTCGATGGCGGTCCCGGTCTCGACCGCGTGGCGGGCCACGCGCTCCCAGTCGCAGGAGAGTCCAGCGCGGAAGTTGTAGATCCTCCCGCGCGGGTGCGCGAGGACTTGGATGTCCGGATTCTCGAGTCCCCGGAGATATCGCTCCGTCTGGTCGTCGCGGAGGCGCAGCTTCGAGTGGAACGCGCCAAGGACGAGGTCGAGACG
>VBGU01000342.1:0-339 GCA_005881085.1 Chloroflexota bacterium
GACTTGTCCCCCAGAAGCGAAGATCGCTCTTGAGATACGCCTTCTCGCCCTTCGCCCGCGCGGCCGAGCCGGCGCGTCGAAGCCGGCGCGTGAAGAACGTGACCGCTCTGGGTCCGAGACCTACGCGCGGAGCCACGCGCGAATCGCGCGGTCGTCGACGCCCGCGGCATCGAGCTCCCGCTCCCCCATCGTGATGACCGGAATGCGCAGGGCGTATCGATCGAAGAGCGCGGGGTCTTTCGTGATGTCGACGCGGTCGACGTCGAGAGGCACGTCCAGCGCGACGCGGTGGAGCGCGGGATACGCCTCGGCGCACAGCCCGCAGTCCGGCTTTTCGAG
>VBGU01000342.1:407-2868 GCA_005881085.1 Chloroflexota bacterium
ATCACATCCGCGCGGCGATCACCAGTTGCCGAGTGGGCTTGTGGGAAGCGAGACCGATGCTGGGTGGATCACGTAGACGATCCCGCCTGTCGACGTCATCCAGTTCTGCTCGAACTGTCCGCGGTCGTAAACACGTTGCACGGTCGCGTCGCTCGTCGCCGCGGGGTCGTTCACGACGGGATTGCCCTCCTTCGTGAAGCCGACGATGACCAAGAGATGCCCGCCCGTGCTCTTGAAGAGGAAACCGTCCAGCTTGTTCGACGTAAAGGCGATCGATGCGACAAGCGGGATGCCTGCCTTGATGAACTGCTCCGCTTCGCGAAGCGAGTGGAGCTGGGTGACCTCGCCGTCGAGGCCCCGCTCGCCGGCGTACGCGACGTTGAACGGCCAGTTTCCAGCCCCGTTGTAGTGGTAGTCGTAGACATAACGCGCGGCGTGATCGACCCACGGATCGGCGATACCCGGGTAGTCATTCAACACAAAGGCGTACTCGGTCGCGCTCGGGCCCTTGCCCCAGTACGCAACGACCATTGACGTCGAAGTTGGGCTGCACCATGCCTCGCCACCACCGTCGTACTGCGGGTACTGACCGGCGTGGATCTCCTGCGAGTAAGCAGGCACCCCCAGGACCTGGTCCTTCGTCATGGTGGTCGCGCTCGGCAGATAAGGCTTCGTGTTCACCGGATCGGACGCGACCGCGCCAATCCTCGTGACCGACGGCGAGGCTGAAGAGCCCACGAGGCGGTAGAGCTCGAGTTTCAGCTGGAAGCCGAACATCGGATGGTCTTTCGCGAAGAACGTGTCGATCGCGATGTAGCCGTCACCGTCGCCCTGGCCGCCCACGGAGCGGCGGTAGATGTCACCGTCGCCCGAGGCCCAGATTCCCATCGTGTACCACTTCGTGGGCGAACCGTCCCCGCGGTTCGCGGTCATGTACACGCGGATGAAGGTCCCGGAGGGTGTCTGCGCTATCCACGAGGAAACGAGCTCGGTGAAGCCAAAGCCTGTGGAAAAATTTGGCGACGTCCACGAGCCCACGTCGTAACGCCGTGTCGTGCCGAGGTACGGATCGGCATAGCTCGTCGTCGTAAGCCCGCTCGACGCGAGTGTCAGGGCCCCGCCTCTCAGGGTCGTTCCCTCACCCGCGGAGAGCGCGAACGAGTGATAACTCACCGGATACGACTGCGACGCGGCCGCCGGACCGGCCCCGGCCGATTGGCCGAGCAGCAGCGCAAGCACCGCAACGAACGCGACTGGGATCCTCACCGTCAACCTCCTCGGCGCGTGGTCGGGCAAGACTAGCGCGCGCTCACCAGTTCGGCGGCAGTCCCGCGACGTTCGGCGGCAGCACTTTTCCTCGTGGATAGATGACGTAGACGATGCCGCCCGATCCGCCGAGCCAGACGCGCTCGAAATCCGCCCGACTGTAGATCTTGCGCACGTCCTCGTTCGTCTTCGCCGCGGGATCGTTCGTGATCACGTCGCCGTTCGCGTCAAAACCGCGAATGACAAGGAGATGCCCGTTCGTCTTCCCGAAGAGGAATCCAGGGAGATCGCCGTTGATCGATGCGATGAGCGGGATGCTCGACGCGATGAACAGCTGCGCCTCGCTCAGCGAACGCAGACGGGTGACGAACCCTTCGAGACCGAAGTGCGTCGCATACGCGACGTTCGCCGGCCAGTTCCCGGCGCCTTTGTAATTCCAGTCGTAGGTATACCGCGCCGCGAAGTCGACCTGCGGATCGCCGTAGTCGGGTCCCGGGAACTTCTCGAGCTCGTCATCCGACGGGCTCGCGCCAAGCGCGCCGAGGACCATCGCGGTCGAGGTCGGGCTGCACCACGCCTCGCCACCCCCGTCGTATTGCGGGAACTCGCCCTTGTGCTCTTCCTGCGAGAGCGGCGGCACCTGCAGGTCGATCGCGCTGCCATCGAACGGGCTCGGGATCTTGTACTTGAACGGCGTTGACACCATCGCGGCGAGCATCTGGATGGAGGGCGTCGCCTTGCTGCCCGAGCGTTGGTAGAGCATCACGCGGAGACGGTAGGAGTCGAGCGGCGCGGCGCCGTCGGCGCGTTTGAACGTGTCGATGTTCACGTCGCCGTCCGCGCTCCGCTGCCCGGGCGTCGACGTGCGGTGAATATCCGTGTCGCCCGATGCCCAGGTCATCATCGTGTAGAACTTCGTCTCGCGACCGGCGCCGCGGGCCTGCATCTCCAGCCTGATCCACGTGGTCGCGGGCGTCTCGGCATTCCACGACGCCACGAGCTCGTCGAACGGGAAGGCGACGGGTATCCATTCGCTCGTCCACGAGCCGCTCCCAAAGTCGATGCCTGACTGCCCGTACGGATCGTCGTACGAACCAGTGGCGAGCCCGCCCGCAGCGAGTGTGAGCGGGCCCGTCCCGGTGACTCCGCTCGACGAGCCGCGCGAGAGATCGGCGCGTGTGAAGCTGACCGCCGG
>VBGU01000088.1:0-1557 GCA_005881085.1 Chloroflexota bacterium
CATGGATGCGCGCACCGCGGCACTCTGCGGGATGGTCCTCGAGGCGCACGGTTCGATCCTCATCGCGGCGGAGCAACCCCATTCGGGCAAGACGACGACCCTGACCGCGTTTCTCGACTTCCTGCCGATCGGAACCAGACGTGTGTTCGTTCGAGGTTGGGTCGAGACCTTCGATTACCTGAAGCAGACCGCGCCCGACCGCACGATCCTTCTCGGAAACGAGCTCTCGTCGCATCTGCCGGTTTATCTCTGGGGCCCAAAAGCGGTCCGGGTCTTCGAGACGCTCCGCAAGGGGTACGCGCTCGGCTCGACGCTCCATGCCGACACCGCCGACGAAGCGGTCGCGCAGCTGACCGGCGAGCTCGGCGTCGCACCGGGTGATCTCGCGCGCGTCGACCTCCTCATGGTGATGCGCGTCTACGCGACGATCGCCGGGGAGTACGCCCGCCGGGTGGTGACACTGCACCGGCTCACGCCACGCGAGGGGACCGGTCTCAGGCTGTTGCCGCTCGTCGAACACCGCGAGGGCGCGGACGAGCACGAGCACGACGAAGACGCCGAGCTCGAGCTCGTCGCGAAGCGACGGAGCGAGGACATCTCTACAGCCGCGGCCGAGCTCGAGCGGCGCACCGAATTCCTCTGTGACCTTCTCCAGCAGCGTCGCCGCGAGATTCCCGACGTGCGCGCGGCCCTGGCCGAGTACCGTGGAGAGAGAACACCGATCGATATGCGAGGAGATCCGACCGTATGACACAAGCGACGACCATCGGCGCGCTTCGCGAGACCGGCTACCGGCCGAAGAGCGTGAAGGAAGAGCTCCGCGCGAACCTCATCTCCGCGCTCGCCGCGAAGCGGGAAATGTTCAAGGGCATCGTCGGCTACGACACCACGGTCATCCCGCAGATCGAGAACGCGATCCTCTCCGGCCAGGACATCATCTTCCTGGGGGAGCGCGGCCAGGCGAAGACGCGCCTCGCGCGGCGGCTCATCGAGCTGCTCGACGCATCGGTTCCCGCGATCGCGGGCTGCGAGATCAACGACGATCCGTTCGCACCGATCTGCGCCGCTTGCAAGTACCGTGTGGCCAACGACGGCGACTCGGTCGAGCTCGTGTGGCTCACGCCCGACCAGCGGTACAGCGAGAAGCTCGCGACACCTGACATCTCGATCGCCGACCTCATCGGGGAGGTCGACCCGATAAAGGTGGCGGAGGGACGCTACCTCTCGGACGAAATGACGATCCACTACGGCCTCGTGCCGCGCACGCATCGCGGCATCTTCACGCTGAACGAGCTCCCCGACCTCGCCGAGCGCGTGCAGGTCGGCCTCCTCAACGTCATGGAAGAGCGGGACGTCCAGATCCGCGGCTATAAGGTGCGGCTCCCGCTCGACCTCTTCGTCGTCGCATCCGCGAACCCGGAGGACTACACGAACCGCGGCCGCATCATTACCCCACTCAAGGACCGGTTCGGCTCGCAGATCCGCACCCACTATCCGAAGGAGATCGCGACGGAAGTTGGGATCGTGGAGCAGGAGCGGCAGATCTTCGTCGATGAA
>VBGU01000088.1:1581-26524 GCA_005881085.1 Chloroflexota bacterium
CTCGCCGAGATCTCGCAGCTCGCGCGGCGCTCCCCAGAGATCTCGCAGCGGTCCGGCGTATCTGTGCGCGTGACCGTCGCCAACTACGAGAACCTCGCGTCGGCCGCGCTTAAACGCGCGCTCCGCACCGGCGAGACGAGCGTGGTCCCGCGCATCAGCGACCTGCCCGCGGTCGTCGCATCGACAGCCGGCAAGATCGAGCTCGAGTCAGTCGGCGAGGTCTCCGAGGAGCGCGTCATCGACCGGCTCGTCCAGCGCGCGGTGCTGAACGTCTTCAACCGGACGTTCTCGCTCGTCGAGTTCGACTCGCTTCTCGCCGCGTTCCAACGCGGCGCGACGATGCACGTCTCCCCAACTCTCTCGAGCCAGGAGTACGTGAAGCAGGCGCTGCAGATACCAGGAATGAAGGGCGCCGTCGCAAAGGTCGGCGCGACTGGAAACCCGGCAGCGATCGCGGCCGCGGTGGAGTTCGTTCTCGAGGGGCTCCACCTGAACCGCAAGCTCAACAAGGAGCGCGGCGAGACCCGCTCCACCTTCCGGGCCTGATGCAGGACCCCGCTCCGCAGGATCCGCGCAACGACCCACCGGGTCTCGCGCAGCCGTTCCGCGACGTGCGGTACTCGCGCTGGGACGGCACGCAGCGACTCGACGCGCTCGAGGCCGAGGAGCTGCTCGGCGCGATGGCCGACGAGCTCCTGTCGGGTGGGGATCTCGAGGATGCGATGGCGCGCCTCTCCCGCTGGGGCATCCCGGGCCGCATGGAGGGGCTGAAGGATCTGCTCGAACGCCTACGCACGGCGAAGCAGCGGCGCGCGCAGCGGCACGATCTCTCGAAGACCTTCGACGATCTCAAGGAAAAGCTCGAGGAGGTCAAGAAGCTCGAGCGTGACGGTCTCGATCGCCGGCGCAACGCGCCCGCTCCGAACGAGCAGCTCAAGGCGACGATGGAAAAGCTCGCATCCGAGCGCATGGCGCAGCTCGACGCGCTCCCCGACGATTTCGGGCGCGCGGTGCGCGCGCTCAAGGACTATGAGTTCGTCGAGCCGAAGGCCGCCGAGAAATACCAAGAGCTCCTGAAGGAGCTTCAGCAGCAGGTCCTCGGCTCCTATTTCAAGAACATGCGCGAGTCGCTGCAGAACCTCACGCCTGAACAGCTCGAGCGGACGCGTCAGATGATCCGGGACTTGAACCGCGCGCTCAAGGAACGGATGGACGGCGGCGAGCCGGATTTCGAGGCGTTCCAGCGCCAGTACCCCGAGCTCGCCGGCAACGCCAAAGATTGGGATGACCTCCTTCGCCAGCTCGCCCAGGGCATGGCGGCGATGCGATCGCTCTGGCAGTCGATGTCGGCGGATATGCGCGACCAGCTCGAAGGGCTGCTCGGCGCGGCGTTCAACGATCCGGGGCTTCAACAGGCGATGAACGACCTGGCCGAGACCTTAGGACAGCTCATGCCCATGGACGGCTACGACCACGCGATGTCAGGCGACGAGCCGCTGACGCTGGCCGAGGCGCTGGGTCTGATGGATGAGATGAACCAGATCTCGGACATGGAGGACACGGTCCGCAGCGCGCGCAACTCCGATGACCTCGAGTCGCTCGACCGCGACCACGTGGAGCGGCTGGCCGGCCCGTCCGCGCGCCAGGCGCTCGACGAGCTCCGCCGCATGACCGAGCTCCTCGAGGAGGCCGGGCTCATTCGCAAAGACGGGGATCGCTACGAGCTCACCCCGCGGGGCATTCGCAAGATTGGCCAGAAATCCCTCGAGGAGATCTTCGCGACGCTGAAGAAGGACGCGTTCGGTGGGCACCGCTCGAAGGCACGCGGCCGCGGCGGCGACCCGACGGACGAGCTCAAGACCTATGAGTTCGGCGACCCTTTCCTGCTCGACCTGCCGGGGACGGTCCGCAACGCCGTGATTCGTCAGGGCGCGAAGGTTCCGGTGAAGCTCACCGCGGACGACTTCGATGTGTACCGCACCGAGCTCGTCACGCAGTCGGCGACCGCGATCCTCGTCGACGTGAGCCGCTCGATGCTCTTCCGCGGTTGCTTCCTGGCCGCGAAGAAGGTCACTCTCGCGCTCGACTCACTGATCCGGTCGACGTTCCCGAAAGACGACCTGTACATCGTCGGCTTCTCCGCTTACGCGACGCAGCTCAAGCCGACCGATCTTCCACGCTTGACGTGGAACGAGTACGTGTACGGCACGAACATGCAGCACGCGTTCGAGACTGCCCGCACGCTGCTGTCGCGATCACGCGGCAAGAACAAGCAGATCATCCTGATCACGGACGGCGAGCCGACGGCCTACTTCGAGCCGGGCAGCACGTTTCCGCAGTTCAACTACCCGCCGACGAAGCGCACGTTCGAGGCGACGCTCCGCGAGGTGGTCCGCTGTACTCGCGAGAGCATCACCATCAACACCTTCATGCTCGCCCGCGGGCATTACCTCGTCGACTTCGTCAATCAGATGTCGAAGATCAACAATGGACGGGCCTTCTACGTTGAGCCTGAGCATCTCGGCGAGTACGTCCTCGTCGACTACGTTTCTCACAAGAGGCGCCGCGTCTCCTAACTCGCGCCGGCCGGCTGACGTCGCGGGTCCTGTCCCAGGGGCAGGGGCCCCTGACCGCGTAGCGGAACGTCGCGGGTCCTGTCACGGCTACGCAGGTCCCTCGCTCAGCGCACCCTCCCCGCCTTGCAGCTCACTGCCGCTCGCTGCGGCGGGTCCCCGGGGCACCCGCGCTTCGCGAGGGACCCGCTGCGCCGTGCCACCCGCTCCTCGGAGTGTCGCCGGCTAGGCCAGTCGTCGTCCCAATGAGAAGAACGCAGCGGCGAAACATATCGCCGCTCCGATGAGGGGCCAGTAGACGAGCCCGAGAGTTGCGCCGATGAAGCCGAAGCCCGCGCCGACTCGGTCGAGACCCGGAGTGGTCAGCCCCAAGAGATTCCCGGTCTGAAATGCCCAAGCGCTCAAGGCACCGACGAAGCCCGTCCACGCCCCGAGGATCCCGGAGCTAATGGTTGCTGAGGCCCCGTCTCGCGCAAGCGCGCGACCAAACGTGACCCAGGCAACCACCGAGATGACCGCGCCGAGCCAGCCCAGGACCGGCACTTGCTCGAAGTAGCTGATCAGAACGAAGCCGACCGTGCCGACAACGAAGAGCGGGAAGAGACGCATCAGTTAGGAGGCTAGCCGAGCTGGCGCGCGCGGTCCGTATCGCGCGTCACGGTCAGCGACGTTCGAGCGCGAGGCGCACGCCGAGGCCGATGAGGGCAGCGCCGGACACGCGCTCCAGCCAGCGGCGCGCCCCGCGGATGACCGCACCGATGCGGTCGATCGCGTGCGCGTACAGCGGCAGCCAGACGAGGCCCAGCACCGCATGGATTCCAGCCAGGAGAAGCGACTTGGCGAGCACGTTGTCTCCCGGTGAGATGAACTGCGGCAGGAAGGTCAGATAGAAGAGCGCGACCTTTGGGTTGAGCACGTTAGAGAGCCAGCCCTGTGCGAAGGCGGTTCGCGACGTGCGAGCCCGGCCTGCCGCGACCACGGCATCGCCAGTTGGCCGAAGCGAGTCGCGGATCGTCCGGACCCCGAGATACGCAAGGTATGCGGCGCCGGCGAACTTCACCGCCGTGAAGGCCTCGGCACTCGTCGCGAGGATGAGCGAGAGCCCGAGCGCCGAGGCGGTCGCGTGGACCGGCAGTCCCGCGCAGATGCCAAGGCTCGTGAAGAAAGCGGCGCGCCTTCCGTCGAGCAGGGTAACCTTCGCCACGAGCGCCATGTCCGCCCCGGGCAGGATCGTCAGCAGCGCCGCGATCCCGATGAACGCGACGATCGAGCCGTCGAGCGTCACGCCGTCCTCGCCGGGTCGCCGGTTTTCACGAACGCAAGGATGCGCCGCCAGGCGTCGTCGCACTCTTTCTTGTGCTCCGCGAACGTTCGGTCGAAGAACGAATGCGGTGCGCCGGGATACGTCTCGAGGTGGTGCTTGACCTTCGCGGTCGTCAGTGCGCTGTCGAATGCGGCGATGTCTGACGGCGGGATGCTCGGGTCGTCGCCGCCAAAGAGACCGAGGACCGGTGCGCGCATGCGCCCCGCCTGCTCCGCCGGGGCTGGCCAGACATCGTTCTCGCGCTTGCCGAGCCGGCCATAGAAACCCACAACACCCGCGAGGCCCGGCTGTTCGGCCGAGGACAGGAAGGCGATGCGCCCGCCAAAGCAGAAACCAAGGACGAAAGTGCGGCGAGCCTTGGTCTCTCCTTCGAGGTACGCGCGGCTTGCCGCGATGTCCGCAAAGACACCCTTCGGGGTCGCCTGCCGCACATGTGGCATGTAGTCGAAGTCATCCGCGCGCCTTTCAGTCCTCGCCGTGCGCCCGAAATAGTCGAAGGCGATCGCGTGGACGCCTGCCGATGAGAAACGCTCGGCGAGCTCCTCGTAGAAGGAGTGCAGCCCGCGCACGTCTGGCGCGATGACGACTCCCGCATCCCCGCCTGACGCGCTCGCTAGGTACGCTCCGAACTTCGTCCCGTCCGCGCTCGTCAGGATCGCTTCCTGGCCCCCTGCACCGCCGGTCATCGGTGGAAGAAGATCGAGTGGAACGTCGGGCGGGCGCGCGCCCGGCGGGTAGCACATCGCGAACCTCCTCTAAACGGTTTCCGTATGCTCGCTCAAGATGGCTGACCTCGCCGAGCGCGTCACCGCGAAGATCGCCGAGATGGAGCGCTACCTCGCGCGGACCGGAGGCCACGTCGAGCTCGTCGACGTCGAAGATGCCATCGCGCGGATACGCGTGTCGGTCACGCGCCCGCGGACGGGCCGTCTCGTGGCGACGCTCCAGCTGAAGAGCGGGATCGAGCGAGCGCTGCTCAACGACATTCCGGAGCTGCGCGGCGTCGAGGCGGTGAACCTGCCCCCGTACACGGTGTTGGGCTGGGACCAGCCGGGGTTCACACCGGTCGAGCTGCCGCAGAAGGACGGAGGCTAGAGCACCGCCTTCGCGACCCGCTCGAGATCCGCGGTCGGCGAGCCCTTCGGATCGGCGCGCAGCACCTGAAGGCACACATGGTCCGCGCCGCGTTTCAAGTGGTCGTCGATGCGCGACTTGATCGCGGCGCCGCCGCCCCAGACGACGATCGCATCCACGAGCTTGTCGCTGCCGCCTTCGGTGAGGTCGGCATCGCCCCAGCCGAGACGCCGCAGATTGTTCACGTAGTTGTCAAGCTCGAGGTAGCGCTTCATATGTCGCCGTGCGGTCGCTCGCGCGGCGACCGGCTCGTCGCTCAGCACCGCGGCTTGCTCGACGGCGAGGAGCGGGCCCACACCGAGCTCTTTGCGCGCAATCGCGGTGTGCTCGACCGGCACAAAATAGGAGTGCGCGCCGAGCGTGCGCTCAGCGGAGAGCCGCAGCATCTGCGGCCCGAGCGCCGCGAGCACCCGAGGCACGTCGACCTTCGGCCCGACGTACGGTGCGGCATCCATCGCGTCGAGGTAGTGGCGCATGTACTCGAGCGGACGCGCGTAGCTCTGCCCGCGCGTCTTTACTGTCGGCGCGTGGCTCACGCCGAGGCCGAGGAGGAAGTGGTCGGGATAAGCGTCGATCAGCGTACGCGCTCCGTTCGCCATCGCGACCGGGTCGCGCGCCCAGATGTTGGCGATGCCGGTCGCGATAACGAGCTTTTTCGCCGCAGCGAGGAGAAGGCTGGCGTGAGCGAAGGCCTCCTTGCTGCCGAGGCTCTCCGGGATCCAGAGCGCAGCGAACCCGAGCGACTCGATCGCGTGCACGTAGTCGCGCGCGCCCGCGACGGGCATGCGCTCGACATCGTGCGTCCACACGCCGACGGTGCCGAGCCGCTTGGCCCACTCGCGCGCCCCGTCGGTCACCGCGCGAAGCGTACCCGCGGCGCGTTCGCGAGGTCGAACTCGCTCATGCGCTCGGGACCGAGCGCGATGAGCTGCTCGCGCGCTGCGGCCGCGTCCGCGATGAGCGCGGCGACGTCGATCGTCTGGCACGTCGGCGCGAACGGGCGCAGACGCTCGATGCCTTCTTCGAGCAGGACCGACGCGCCGTGGAAGTTGCCGCGGCGCCAGTGATGGAAACCGACGCCGACCTGAAGGATGCCGTGATAGAGGTGGCGTACGGGCGCGGCCGTGTCCCGCCACAACAACTCGAGCGTTTCATGCTGCTCGAAAAACTCTCCGGCGTTGAATTGCTCGATGCCGCGAAGGAGCGCTTCGGGTGGCGGTTCTGAACAGTGGGCGCGGGCGGGTTCAATTGGTGCGCCAGCTGGCTGCCGCTTCGGCGGCCGCGCTGATTTGCGCGAACGGCTACTGGGCTCGGGCGTGCTCGGATCCGATGATCTTGCGATAGCGGAGCTCGTCTTCGACGAATTCGCGGACGAGATCGTTCTCAAAGGCCTTGGGAAGATCCTCCGGTGTTTCGGCGTACGCGACTTTGATGCCCTCGTGTAGATCGTGCCCCGCGGCGAGGTAGCCCTTCGGGAGCGCATACAGGCGGGTGAATTGGAAATGCCACACCGGGCCCGTCTGGCCGATCGTTCTACCGGCAAAACGGATGACGCGCGGTTCCTCGCCGAGAATCTTCGTGTATTTGCCGATCTCGCGTTTGGCTTTCGCGCGTTCTTCTTCGGTGACGTCGGCCGGCAGCGGGAACTCCGCGATTTCACTACTCACGTCGCGCGATGATAGGCTGAGAAAACACTGCGCGATTTCTTCCAGATGTGCGAAACGGGAGACGGATCAGAAATGGCCTACGTGATCACGGAGCCTTGCATCGGCGTGAAGGACGCATCATGCCTTGATGTCTGTCCAGTTGACTGCATTTATACAACCGATGCAGACAACATGTACTTCATCCATCCCGATGAGTGCATCGATTGCGGTGCATGCGAGTCGGTTTGCCCTGTGAGCGCGATCTTTCCCGAGGACGCGGTCCCGGACAAGTGGAAGAACTACACCGAGATCAACAAGGCATATTTCAACAAGTAACCTAGTAGGAGACATCACAAAGAGCGACGGCCTCAGGGTCGTCGCTTTTTGTTTCTCTTCGCCTGAGCATCCTCGCGTACACATGCAAGACATTGCCGCATGTGGTTCATTGGGTCTTCTTCGTTCTTTCCTCGTCCCTTGAAGGGCCGGACCCGTGCGTTCCATTTGTCGTGGCCCCGCAGGCAACAGCGTGCGCCAGCAACCCCAAATGCCGGGTTGCCGCGTGGCAAGTCGGGCTGCGAGTGCATGACCTGCATCACTCGTTGCGCTTGAGCTCGCTTCACATCGCCGATGAACGGCCACAGAAGATGAAGCGCTAGCTGCACCTTCTGCAGGGTGTAAACGCGCAGACGCCGGTAGGGCTTGTGCGGAGGCTTCGGCCGCCGGATCCCCGAAATGTTCCCGACCCCTACGGCATTCCGAAATCGAAGGAGCTCAGGCGCGGTACCGTTCTCCGCCGCCTGAGGAACGTAAATGACTGGGGCAAAAAACCCTTCGTGAGTTCGATGTTTGTCCAGGCACGTGGAGCCCTCGCCGTCGAAGAAGCCACCAGCCCACGCGAGCTCTTCGCTCAACGAACCAGGCCAAACGACTGGCGGTAGCGGAACGCCCAGGGTCCGCTCGAACTCCGCTCGTTTGACAGGACAAAGCCACGGTCCGATTCGTTCGACGACTCGAGTAAGGTCGGGGCGGGACGTGGCCTCCCAGAAATAGAGCGGCTGCCTACCCTCGACGATGACCGGGCCGTGAATTCGTCCGACGCCGACGATCCGCTGGAACTTGTCGAGCACCTCGGGAACCCCGTCCAAGCCAGCCTGGTTGATCCGCGACTGGACGCCACGGCCGCTCCGGTTGGCCCAGCCCTCGCCGTCGAAGAATCCTGCGGCCCAGGCAAAGTCGTGGCTCTCCAACCTCGAGATTTAGACAGAACACGTCGTGCGTGTCTGTCCCCTAAACGTGCGAAGACGTCGTCAAAATGTGCGAAGGCCGTCGCACAAATGTGCGGACGATCGGAGAAGGCACGAGGCCGGGCATCACGCCCGGCCTCGCTTATCGCCTAGACCGGATAGAAGCGGAGCTGGAGAAGGTGCAGGCCCTTGTTGTCGTAGTTCCAGAAGTAGTTCTGGAGGCACGGGTCGAAGAGTGCGACTGTCGCGCTGGTGCAGGTCGTCAGCAACTGATCCGTCGCGCTGAGAGTGACAAAGAGCAGGTTTGAGGTGACGTTCTGGAACTTTGCGTTCTTTGTCCGCTCGAGATGGAGGGTGGTGCCAAGAGAGCAGACGGTCTCCGTCGTAGTGGTCGTCACGCCGGTGACGGGATCGGTCACGGTCACGTCCACGGTTGCGCACGTCGTCATGTCGGCTTTCCCGCCCGGCTTGCCGAGCGCCCGAGCCCAGACGGTCCAGGTTGTCGAGACGTCAAGGGGAAGCTGAAACACTGCGCCGTTCTTGTCTGTCGCGTTCGCGTCCAACACCTGGAAGCCCGCGCCCGCCGGAGCCGGAGCGAGGAGGATGGTGTTGACCTTGCTCATAACGGCGAAGTTCTGGCCACTGGCGGCTGTGCTACCGCCGTTGAGCTCGACGAAGATCCGATGGCCATCGTTGTTGTTCATGTCGGCCGTTTTGTCTTTCGGCACGCCGATGATATTGAGGTTGTAGTGCGATCCGCTGGGCGCGCCGTTGCCCGTGGTCGTGGCCGAAACGGTACCGGTGGTGGAACTTGTGACGCTCGTGGTCGTCGTGGCGGTCGTCGTTTGCGCGACGTTCGTCGTCGTCTTCGCCGTGCCGGCACTGGTCGTGACCGGGTTGGCAGTGCTCGCCAGTGCTGGCGCGACCGCGTATGCGCCCGCAACGTACGCGGGCACCGCGGCGATGGCGCAAGCCACGACGAGTGACAAGATCCGTCCCATCGCGAAAGCCTCCCGCCCCTCTCCCTAATGGAGCTGGTAGGCCGCGTCTGGGTACGGACCTCCTTCCTGGACTCGCTGCGGTCTTCCGGCTCGCTCGATATAACGGGGCGCCGGCGGGCGAAGCGATGGGACTGTCGATCAAGGCGGGCCATGACCTTCGCCCGGTGCGCGGGCCATGACCTTCGCCCAGTGCGTGGCTAGTCCTCGATGAGCTTCCGGCCCGCGTACCCCGACTCGATGGAGTGCCAGTAGCTGATGCGGTCGCCCTCGCCAAGCTTCCAGCAGAGCAGGACCTCGCGGCCGCGGCGCATCGCGGGGAAGTCGATGAGTCCCTGGTCGGGATCCTTCACGTCGACGCCGAACTGCGCGATCTCGAGGAGGATCGCGTTGATTTCCTTCGCGACCGGATCGGTGGGACGCCGATCGTATGACGCCTTGCGGCGCTGGAGGTCCTCGAGGAGCGGACGCACTTTCGGAAGAAGGGTTTCGGCCTGAGCCCGCGTGAACGTCGGCATATGCTCGCGTTCGAGTATGGGGCTGGAGGGAGCACCGTGGCGACATATGTCCTTCTCACGAAGGTGACCGCGGCTGGCGTCAAGACCTTGCAATCGAACCCGCGGCGGATCAAAAAGGTCAATGAAGAGATCGAAGCGATGGGCGCCCGCGTGGTCGCGCAGTACGCGACGCTCGGCCGGTACGACTTCGTAAACATCGTCGAGGCGAAGGACAACGAGACGATCTCGCGCGTCTCGGTGGGCCTCGGGGCGCGGGGCACCGTCCAGATCGAAACGCTCTCGGCCATTCCGATCGAGACCTTCATCCGCACTATCGGGAAGAAGACCAAATAGCGCCGGCGGCGATCCTCCTTCGCGGCACCGCCTTCGCCGACGGTCGCTCGTCGACGCTGCGGCGCGGGGTCTCCGTCCTCATGCGCGACGGCCGCATCCAGTACGTCGGTCCCGACGACAGCGCGCCCGATGCGAGCGGCGCCGAGATCGTCGACGCGTCCGGAGTGACCGTCATCCCCGGCCTCGTCGATTGCCACGCGCATTTCACCGGACTGGGCGGCGCGAACTGGATCGCGCGCTTCGGCGATCCGGAGGCCGATCTCCTCGCCCGTGGGGCGGAGGCGGCGTGCGACCTCGCGCGCATGGGCATACTCACCGCGAGGGATGTTGGAGCGCCGCGCCGGCTCAACCTCCGCATCCGGGACACGCACCGTGGGCACGTCGACGCTCCGACGATCATCGCGGCCGGCACGTGGATCGCGCGCCGTGACAAGTTCCCGCCATTCGTCGTGTTCGTCGACTCAGCGGACGAGCTGCGGAAGGCGGCGATCGCGGAGATGGATGCCGGCGCCGACCTCGTCAAGATCGCCGTCGACACCGGCCGTACGGGCGAAGAGGTCACGTTCACGGTCGAAGAGCTAAAGCCGACCGTCCGCGCGGTGCACGAGCGCGGCAAACGCATCACCGCGCACGCGCAGGGCAAGGGCGCCGCGGTGGCGGTGCAGGCGGGCGTCGACTCGATCGAGCACGGATTCGGTGTCGACGCCGCGACGGCGGAGAAGATGGCCGGCCACACGACATTGGTCCCGACTCTCAGCGTGCTCGAAAGCTTCGTCGGCTTTGCCGCGACCGACGGTGGTCGTTTCGCGGAGTCCAAGGGGGCGAGCGTCGCCCTCCTGGAGCAGGCCCTCGCGGCGGTCCGCACGGCGAAGAAGGCCGGAGTCCGCATCGCGACCGGCAGCGACTTCGGCGGTGGCTCAGTCCGCCCGGGTCATCTCGCGTGGGAGGTCGAGATGCTCGTGCGCGCCGGGCTCGAGCCGTATGAAGCGCTCGCGTCGGCGACGTGGGTCGGCGGCGAGCTGCTCGGGATCAAGGACGCGGGAAGAACGATCCACGAAGGCGGGCCGGCGGACGTGGTGCTCGTGCATGGAGATCCGCTTTCCGATCCGGCGGTGCTGGGGCGCGTGTGGCGCGTCTACCACCGCGGCGAGCGCGTCAGCTAGCGGGGCCGCAGCGCCCTTCGCCACTTCGCTTCGTACGGCTGCTGCCGTTCCGCGAGCGGCTGGTAGATCGGGGACGTCGCCGGCTTTTCGGCGTGCGAGATGCTGCCGATGCGCTGTGTGAGCGCCGACGCGTCGAGGCTCACCATCGGCTCGTCACCGAGGGTTCGCGTGATCGCCGGCTTGCTGAACCTCATTCCCACTGCGTGCCTAACGTTATGTCCGACTTAATCGTGTCTCCATAGCGCGTTCGGTCACCCGACCGGGTAGGGCTGCTCCCAGGACCATACGAGCGCATCGGGTTCGCCTAATGCAAACGCATGAGTGCTCATCCCCAACCCGTGAGAGCTAGGCGGGAACGGCCTCCGCGAGGAGGTCGAGCGCAGCGTGCGCGCCGGGCTCGAGCCGTATGAAGCGCTCGCGTCGGCGACGTGGGTCGGCGGCGAGCTGCTCGGGATCAAGGACGCGGGAACGATCCACGAAGGCGGGCCGGCGGACGTGGTGCTCGTGCATGGAGATCCGCTTTCCGATCCGGCGGTGCTTTGGCGCGTGTGGCGCGTCTACCACCGCGGCGAGCGCGTCAGCTAGCGGGGCCGCAGCGCCCTTCGCCACTTCGCTTCGTACGGCTGCTGCCGTTCCGCGAGCGGCTGGTAGATCGGGGACGTCGCCGGCTTTTCGGCGTGCGAGATGCTGCCGATGCGCTGTGTGAGCGCCGACGCGTCGAGGCTCACCATCGGCTCGTCACCGAGGGTTCGCGTGATCGCCGGCTTGCTGAACCTCATTCCCACTGCGTGCCTAACGTTATGTCCGACTTAATCGTGTCTCCATAGCGCGTTCGGTCACCCGACCGGGTAGGGCTGCTCCCAGGACCATACGAGCGCATCGGGTTCGCCTAATGCAAACGCATGAGTGCTCATCCCCAACCCGTGAGAGCTAGGCGGGAACGGCCTCCGCGAGGAGGTCGAGCGCAGCGCGAACCGGGGCGTCCATGGGGATTTCCGCATCACGTGGCGGTTCGACCGACGCGTCGACGACGAGCTCGCGCCCGAGCCGCGCGGCCAGCGTGCGCGCGCACCGCTCCCCCACCTCCGAGACGTTCGCCGACACGGCGAGGCGCTCGAGCGAGGCGACCTCGTGCTGGAAACCGCACGGCAGGACACGCTCGAATGCCGCGAGATCGGTCGAGACGTTCAGCGCGAAGCCGTGCGTCGTGATGCCGCGCGATATCCGCACACCGATCGCGGCGATCTTCGCCGGCCGACCGTCCGGAAGATCGACCCAGACGCCGGTCTTTCCCCGCTCGGTCCGCGACGGCACGCCATAGCTTCCAAGCGCATCGCGGAGCGCTTCCTCGATCGCGCGGACATAGGCGACGAGATCCGCGCCTTCGGCGAACGCCGTGATCGGGTAACCGACGAGCTGGCCGGGACCGTGGTACGTGATGTCGCCGCCGCGATCGACGCGATAGACCGATGCGCCGTCGGCGCGCAGAACGTCGTGACCGACAAGAAGATGGTCCGTCGTTCCGCGCCGTCCGATGGTGTAGACGGGATCGTGCTCGAGGAGCAGGAGACGGTCCGCGCCGCCGCCGCGCACCCTTGTCGCGACCGCTTCCTGCATCCGCCATGCGTCGACATACGGAACGCGTCCCAGCCAGGTCGCGTGCAGAGGCTCACCCAAGACTGACATGCCGTTCGGCGTGATACGAGGAACGGACGAGCGGTCCAGACTCGACGTGGCGGAAGCCCATCGTCATGCCCTCGTCGCGCAGCGACGCGAACTCGTCGGGCGTCCAGTAGCGCTCGATCGGTAGATGCATCGGCGACGGACGGAGGTACTGGCCGACCGTCAGGACATCGGTCCCCTGGGCCGCGATATCGCGCATGGTCGCGACGACTTCTTCGTGGGTCTCGCCGAGGCCGACCATGATCCCGCTCTTGCACACGAGCTCGGGCGCGCGGTCCTTCGTGCGACGAAGAACCTCCAGGGAACGCTGATAGCGAGCTTGCGGTCGCACGCGCGGATAAAGGCGCTCGACCGTCTCGACGTTGTGGTTCAGGATCTCGGGCCGCTCAGCGAGCACGGTGTCCAGGGCCGCCGGGTCACCGGTGAAGTCGGGGATCAGAACCTCAACGGTCGTTGCCGGGGACTGCGCGCGGATCTCGCGGATCGTCGCGGCGAAGAGCGATGCCCCACCGTCGGGTAGCTCGTCGCGGTTGACGCTCGTCACGACAGCGTGGCCGAGCGCCATCTGAGCGACCGCCGCGCCGACGCGCGCGGGCTCGTCGAGATCGACGATCCCGGGACGCCCGGTCTTCACCGCGCAGAAGCCGCACGAGCGCGTGCAGGTGTCGCCGAGGATCATGAAAGTCGCCGTGCCCGCGCCCCAGCACTCCGCCATGTTCGGGCAGTGAGCTTCCTCGCATACGGTATGAAGAGACTTCGACCGCATCAGCCGCCGAAGGTTTTCGTACTCCGGCCCCATCGGGAGACGGACCTTGAGCCACTCGGGCCGCGCGCGATCGATCGGCACGACCGTGTTCGCGGCGCTTCGACCCCGCGAGCGCGGCCGCTCCACCTCGCCGGGGATCTCGAACTTGATCGGCGCGAGCTCAGCCATTCGTCGCTCGTGTCATCTCAATACACCGGCACCGACGTGCCCGCGGTCTGGAGCCAGTCGCGAACCGCGGTGAGGAAGCGCGCGGCGGTCGACCCGTCGACGACCCGGTGATCGAAACCGATGACGATGTTCATCATCTGACGGATCGCGATCGCGTCGTCGTCGGTCACCACGAGACGCTTGCGGATCGATTCGGACGACAGGATCGCCGCCTGGCCTGGCGGCACGATCGGACTCGACACGATCGTCCCGAGGGGACCGGTGTTGTTCAGAGTGAACGTCCCGCCGGAGAGATCGTCGAGCGTGAGACGTCGCGCCTTGGCGCGATCGACGACATCGCGGATGGACCGCATCAGGCCCGCGAGGCTCTTTCCGTCGGCGTCCTTGATGACCGGCACGATGAGGCCGTCATCGCCAAGCGCGACGGCGTACCCGAGGTTCAGCTCGCGGTGACGAATGAGGCCCTGATCCGTCCAGCTCGAGTTGGCCGACGGCACGGTCCGCAGCGCCTCGACGACGGCCTTCGCGATGAAAGCCGCCGGCGAAAGGTCGAACCCTTCGCGCTCCTGGAACTCAGCCTTCACGCGGTCGCGGTATCGCATGAGGTCGGTCATGTCGACCTCCATGACCGCGTGCGCGTGCGGGGCGGTCCAGGCCTGGACCATGTTGTTCGCGATAGCGCGCCGCATCTGCGTGAGCGGGACGAGCTGATCGCCAGCAAGCGACGGCACCGGTGCCGAGCGCGCGGGAACGCTTTGCGACGGCGCCTGCGGCTGCGCGGGAACGACGCGCGCCGCGGCCTGCTGCTGCGACGACTGCCGTTGCGCGATGTAGTCCTCAACATCTTTTCGAGAAACTCGCCCGCCGAGCCCGGTGCCCTCGATCTGCGCGATGTCGATGCCCTGCTCGCTCGCGAGCTTCCTGACCGCGGGCGTCGCTCTCACATCGGAAAGGTCGGGGCGCTCCGCCGTCGCTGTGGCTGTCGTCGAGGATTGGGGCGCGGGGGACGAGCTTTGAGGTGGCGCGGGTGCGGCCCGCGATGCCGTCGACGCCGGTGCCTCAGGCGCCGAGGGCCGTGCTGAGGCAGGCGGCGGCACCGAGGGCCCCCGCTCGCTGGGGGCCCGGCCGGAGGCCGGGGGGACCCCGGCGGGTTGAGAGGGTTTCGGTGCCGCCGCCGTCGGCTGTGACGACGCTTGCGGTAGCGGTGACGAGGACGGCTGGGCCGGAGCCGACGCTGCCGCAGCAGAGGGCTGCGCCGCGGCTTCACCGTCGGCGGTGTCGAAGATGGCGAGGAGCGTCCCGATCGGGACGGTCTGGCCTTCTTCGACCTTGACCTCCTTGAGCGTCCCGGCGACAGGCGACGGGATCTCGGTGTTCACCTTGTCCGTCTGGACCTCGACGAGGAGGTCGTACTTATTCACCTTGTCGCCCGGCTGCTTCAGCCACTTTCCGATCGTGCCTTCGGTGACGGATTCGCCGAGCTTGGGCATCTTGAGCTCGAAAGCCATTTCGCTGCCTCCCCTAGTACGCGGCGAGTTCGCGCATCTTGGCCGCGATCTTCGCCGGATCGGGCATGAACCAGTCTTCCTGTGGTTTGTTGTAAGGCATCGCAGGCACTTCGGGGCCGCCGATGCGCATCACCGGGGCGTCCAGGTCGCTGAACGCCTCCTCCGCGATCAGCGCGGCGATCTCGGCACCCGCGCCGAACATGCGGTTGTCCTCATACACGACCAAACACTTTCCGGTCTTCCGCGCTTCCCGGAGGACCGTCTCCACGTCGAGCGGGCGCAAGCTGCGCATGTCCACGATGTTCACCGAGACGCCCTCGCCGGCGAGCGTCTCGGCCGCGGCGAGCGAGTGATGGAGCATCAGGCCGTAGGCGTACACGGTGATATCGGTCCCCTCGCGTTTCACGTCGGCTGGCCCGAGCGGCACGGTGTAGTCGCCGTCGGGCACCTCGCCCTTGACCGTACGGTACGTCGCCTTGTGCTCGAGGAAGATCACCGGATCCGGATCGCGGATCGCGCTGCGGAGCATGCCCGTGATGTCGTACGGCGTCGACGGCACGACGACCTTGAGTCCGGGGACGTGCGCATAAAACGCTTCGACCGATTGCGAGTGATAGAGCGCACCGTGGATCGCGCCGCCCCACGGCATGCGGATCACCATCGGCACGCCCCACGCGCCATTCGAGCGATAGCGCATCCGAGCGGCTTCGTCGACGATCTGCTCGAAGGCGGGCGCGCTGAAGTCCGCGAACTGCATCTCGGCGACGGGCAGGAGGCCGCCCAGCGCGGCGCCGATGGCAACACCGACGATGCTCGATTCCGCGACGGGCGTGTCGATGATCCGATCGGCGCCGAACTCTTCGATGAAGCCGTCGGACACGCGGAAGACGCCGCCGCGCACGCCGACATCCTCGCCGAGGAGGATGAGCCGCTCGTCGCGCCGGAACTCGCTCTGGAGCGTGTCGTGGACCGCTTGGACATTCGTCTTGATCACGATCTGCCCCGCGGCATGATCGGAGGAAAGTCGTCGGGCCGGCGCTCGCGCATGATGGCGTAGACCGCCTCGAAGATGTCCTCGCGGTTCGGCTTCGAGAAGTAGTCTCCGTCGTTCCCTACCGCGACGCGATTCGGCGCCGCTGTGAGCGTGCGCGGTCCAACGTCCAGGTCGTCGATCGCGCCCTGCGTCTCGACGACCTCGCGCACGATGTACGCGGACGCGCCGCCGGGGACATCCTCGTCGACGACGAGGAGCGCGCCCGTCTTCTGCACGGACTCGGCGATCGCGTGATCGCGGTCGAAGGGCAGCAGTGTTTGCACGTCGACGATCTCGGTGTCGATCCCGATGCTCGCGAGATCGGTGGCGGCTTCCATGACGATCCGGCAGAGCGCGCCGTAGGTCACGATCGTGACGTCGGAGCCTTCGCGGATCGTTTCGGTCACGCCGAGCGGGATGGTGAACTCGCCGATGTTCTCGGGCAGACGCTCCTTGAGCCGATAGCCGGAGAGCACTTCGATGAGAAGTGCGGGGTCGTCGCCGCGCAGCAGCGTGTTGTAGAGGCCGGCGGCCCGTGTCATGTCGCGCGGCACCGCGACGTGAAGCCCGCGCAGCGACGAGATGATCGTCGCCATCGGCGACCCCGTGTGCCAGATGCCCTGCAACCGATGACCCTTCGTGCGGATCAGGACCGGCGCTTTTTGGCCGCCGCCGGTGCGCCAACGCAGCGTCGCGAGATCGTCGGACGCGAGCTCCAGCGCGTAGAGCAGGTAGTCGACGTACTGGATATCGACGACCGGTCGGAGGCCGCGCAGCGCCGCGCCGATGCCCTGTCCGAGGATCGTCGCCTCGCGTATGCCCGTGTCGACGACGCGCTGCTCGCCGTGCTTGGCCTGGAGTCCCTCAAAGACGAGGTTGACGTCACCGAGCTTTCCGACGTCCTCGCCGAGTATGACGATGCGCGGATCGCGCCCGAGGTTCGCGTCGAAGCAGCGCAGGAGCACGATCCGGCCGTCCACCGACTCGGGGTCGTCGGCGTAGACCGGTGCGACGGCGCCCATGCGCAGGGGCGACTCGTCGGATGTGCTGTACAGATGCGAGTTGAAGAGCTCGTCGTTCTGCTTCAGGTACGACTCGACGAACGTCGCGAGCTCCCGGGAGCCTTGACCGCGAAGGGCGACGAGCGCACGTCGCGCGGTCGATGCGACGAGCCGCCTGGTCGGAGGCTCCGTCGAGCGCAGCTCGGCCGCGATCGGGTCGAGGTCGACGCCGCTCTCCGCGCCGGCCGCGTCGATGATCTCGAGGGCGTGCTCGCGATCGGCGTGAATCGGGGCGACATAAGCGTCCCAGGCGGCTTCGCGGATGCGCTCGACGTCGACGCGGGATTCGCGCTCGAGCGCATCGAGTGTCGCCGCGTCCGCGATCTCCTCGCGGATGATCCACTCACGCATCCGGCGGATCGGATCGAATTCGATCTCGAACCGGAGGCGGTCCTTCGATTTGTAGCGCTCGTGCGAGCCGCTCGTCGAGTGGCCTTGGGGCTGCGTCATCTCCGTGACATGCACGAGAGCCGGGATGTGATCGCGACGCGCGCGTTCGACCGCGATCTGGTACACGTCGCAGCAGGCAATGTAGTCGTGGCCCTTCACGGTGTAGAGGTCGAGGCCGGTTCCACTCTGCCCGCGCCGGAATCCCTCGAGCACCGCCGAGATCGAACCCTTCGTGGTCTGGAACTCGTTCGGCACGGAGATGCCGTAGCCGTCGTCCCACACCGAGATCACGAGCGGGATCTGCAGGACCCCCGCGGCGTTGAGGCTCTCCCAGAAGACCCCCTCGCTCGTGCCGGCGTTCCCGATGGTCGCGAAGCAGACCTCTTCACCGTTGTGGGAGAAGCCGCGCGACACGGTTCGTGGGCCCGGCGAGTCGCGATATAGCTTCGATGCCCAGGCGAGGCCCACCGACCGCGGCATCTGCGCCCCGACCGGGGAAAGCTCGGACGCGGACTGCCCCGCCGCGAGCAGATCCTTCCACCGCCCGCGCTCGTCGAGGATCCGGGTGGCGAAGTGGCTCAGCATCTGGCGGCCCGCCGAGTTGGGGTCGCGGACCACGTCGGGATCGGCGTACAGCTGGGCGAAGTACTGCGACAGATCGGCCAGGCCGACCGCGAACATGAACGTCTGGTCGCGGTAGTAGCCGGAGCGCCAGTCCCCCGCGCGGAAGGCGCGAGCCATCCCGAGTTGGGCGACCTCCTTGCCCTCGCCGGAGATGCCAAAAGGCGCATTTCCGACCAAAACCTCGCGCCGCGAAAGCTCGCTCGCCGCCCGGCTGCGCACCGCGAGCCGGTAATCGGCGAGTACGTCCTGAGCGCTGAGGCGGAGCTTCGCGTTAGGGGTGGTGACGCCGCTTTGCGCGAGGGGGGTCCCCGGGGGGCGCAGCCCCCCGGATGTTTGCTTCATCCACCTTCAATGGTGCCAGTTCCGCGCCACTAGGCCGCCGCGGCTTGCTCCGCGCGCTCGAGG
Organism: Chloroflexota bacterium; assembly: GCA_005881085.1. GTDB lineage: Bacteria > Chloroflexota > Limnocylindria > P2-11E > P2-11E > 3-1-20CM-2-70-9. The sequence continues at coordinate 20,153 of VBGU01000088.1, forward strand.
AACGGCAGGGTCGCGGCGAGGAACTCCTCAGGGCGCTCCGCCTGAGGCATATGGCCGCAGTGCTCGATCAGCGCGACCTGCGCCTGGGGCAGCGTCGCGTGCACGTCGGCGAGATGGCGAAGCGGGAGCACGAAATCCTCGCGGCCCCAGACCACGAGCGCAGGGCCGGTATACAGCGGCGCTCGCGCGACCCACGCCTCGCGCAAAGAGCGCCGCACCCCGCGAATCCCCACGCCAGCGGAGAGCGCGCGCACGAACTCGGGGAACGAGCTGTTGCCGTACCGCTCCGCTTCCGCGTAGAGCTCCGGCGTGATTCGTCCCGCGTCATAGAAACACGTGCGCAGACCTTCGCGCGCGGCGCGGCGCGGTCGAGGGAGGCGCGCCACGAGACCGAATCCCGGCAGTGAGCACGCACGCAGGAAGAACGCAACGTCGCGCCCGAGGCCGCCCGGCGCGACGAGGACGAGTGACCGCGTCCGCGAGGGCGCGGTCACGGCCGTCATGTACGCGACCGCGCCACCCATCGAGTTGCCCGCGATGTGCGCTCGTTCGATGCCGAGCACATCCATCGCGGCGATGACGAAGCGTGGGTAGAACGCTTCGTCGGGCCCGAAGTAGCGAACGCGGCGCGGCCTCTCGCTCTCCCCGAACCCCGGAAGATCGATCGCGATCACCTGACGTCCCGTCGCGGCAAGGGCGGCCATGACCGGCCGCCAGTTCTCGGCCCAGCCCCCGACTCCGTGGATGAGGACGATCGGCTCGCGCTCCGCGCCGCGTCCTTCCTCGACGAGAACGCGGGTACGCAGGCCCTCGACTGTGATCGTACGTGACTCCATCTGGCTATCCTGCTCCCAATGCTCTTCTACTACCTCTGCACGGTCGGCGAAAAGCTACACCGGGAAGCGTATCCGCAGGGCGCCCAGTCGAAGGACGCGGACGTCTACAAGTGGGTGACGCTCCACTCGGGCTCTCCCGCCGTCTGCCAGCGGGAACACCCCGCGGACCATCGCTGGCGCCCCGACGAAGGCGGCGACGAGGAGCGCGTCGTGCGTAGCTACGCCGTGCTGCAGTGGGACAAGGAGGGCTTCGACTTCGCCAAGACGAAGCCTGAGGTCGCCGAGCGCTTCGACTCGCGGTGGGGTCCGTCGCTCGTCGTCGACCGCTCCGACGATCCCACCACCGGGACGTACCTCTTGCTGCGGATCTTCCCGCACGGATACAAGGGCAAGCCTGGCGAGATCGGCATCGAACGGAAAGACGTGCCGAGGGAGCTCGCCGGAAGGCTTTAGGCGGGCTGACGGGGGCCGGGGGGCGGAGCCCCCCGATGGCTGCGGTGCTCCACGTGATGGACGTGCTCGTGCGCGTCCTCCGCAACCTTCGGCGGATAGAACAGCCCGGCGACGTAGAGCTTCGTCGGTGCCTGCGCATACGCAGAGAGGAGAAGATGCACGTCATAGCGCGCGGCTAAGCCGGCGCCCCACATCTCGCGGAACTTCGTCGCCCACGAGGGTCCGTATTTCGCGCGGGTCGCCTGGGCGAGCGAGTGGAGCTCCCAGTCGAGCACCGGCAGCTCGTGCATCGTGTCGCAGTCGTCGCTCGCGCAGCGGAAGCGCAGACGAAGCGGAAGCTGGATGATGTCGATGTCCGCCTGCGGCCGAACGAATCCCATCGTCGCGGCGCGCGCGCGCGAAAGCTCGATGAGCGCTTCGACCGATCCGCGGAGGTGTGGCCGCACGAACGGCCACCGCAAGCGCCATCCCTCCTTCGCCTCGACGTAGCCGGTCGCGAGGATCTCTCCCTGCACGGTGTGGGTCTCGGGCCGTGGATCGCGATCGTCTTTTGATGCACCGAGCTGGAGCCACGCCCAACGCTGGACCGGCGGATCGGTGTCGGCGCCTTTCCATGGGAATGGCGCGAGGCGCAGGAGAGCACCGCTCGCGCGGTCCTGAGCGATGACGCCAGGACGCTCCACGGGGAACTCGTTCGCGGCGATCGTCTTCGCCAGGACCAGGACGTCGCGCTCGCTACCGGTCTGCAATGACACTTGGCCAGAATAGGCGGGCGATGATCGACGGACTGCGACGCGAGTTCCCGCAGGCGTTCGCACTCGCACGGCGCATCCCCAACCCGCGATTCGCGCGCTCATCGCCGCTCTGGGCCGTGCTCGGCGGTTTCGGTGCGGGCTTCTTCGTTTCAGCGGCGCTTTTCATCGCGTTGAACGTGACGGCGCGTCTCGTGGGAGCCCCCCTTGTGTGGGTCGGCGGAGTGGCGACGGTCGGCGCCACCGCGACCACGATCGCGGTCGCGTACACGGTCGGAGGGCGCGGCGCGGTCGTCGTGTACGCAGGGATCGTCATCATCGAGCGACTGCTGGGACTACCTGGCCTCATGCGTTTTTGTCTCGGGATCGTGTCCGACGCTCCGATCTGCTCGCCCTTCGCCTACGTCCTCAGCCTCTGGCCGGAGGCGGTCGGTGTCGCGCTCGCGTACCGGCTTGTGCTCGTGCGCTGGGTGCGCACGACAGACGGAGATCGGAATCCGCTCCTCGAAGCGGCGGGAGCCCTTGCCCTCACGCAGGGATTCGCCGCGGCGATCCTTTCTGCGCTGCTGCTTTCGGCGGGCGCGTTCGAGGCCGGGATGCTCGTACTAGTTTCGGCGGCCGCTGGCGGAGTCGCGTGCGGGCTCGTACTGCTCGGGCGAGTCGCCGAGTCTCGTCAGTGGCGTTCGCTCGGGATCATCGCGCTCGTGGTCATTGGAGTCTTTCTTCTGGTGGGGCTGCCAACCTTCTTGGGCCAGGTCGGCATCGGCGGCACGATCGAGATCGGCGGCCTGAATCTCATCGGTTTCCTTTCGCCTGTCGTGGAGGTGGGCTCCGCTGCGCTCGTCCTCTATATCGCGGCCGCGCGAGGGATTGGCGCGAGCGAACCCGCCTAGCTGCGGAGACAGGCCGCCTCTACGTAAGGCACGCGAATTAACGTAAACGAGCGGGGTGAGTACCCAGAACTCGCTATACGGACGGGAGGCGCGGAAGCGAAGCGAGGGCCCACGTCGCAGTTTGCAACGCAGGCCCGCCCCTCCTACGTCAGGTTGTTCCCGATATTGCTGAAGACGTTTGACAGCTGATCCTGCAAGAAAAGCATGGCCACGATGACCGCCACCGCGATCACCGCGATGATGAGTGCGTACTCCACGAGCCCCTGGCCGGTCTCGTCATGCATGAAACTGCGAAGGTTCACCTCACCCCCCTTATCGCTGGTCTACTCCCGCGATTCTTTCCGCGTCTAGACCACCGGGCAATTCCGGGAAACCAGTACGTGTCAGATGCCGCCATGGCAGCAGGTGACCCCGGGAACCGGATTTCTGACATCGAGGGCGAGCAAGAAGTACTCCCTCGACGCGAGCGCGGCCCCCGGTTCTCCGCACGTTTTCGCGAATCGCAGTACTAGTCCTCCCCCATTTGCTTGAGTCGCCACGACGAAAGTGACGGTTCATGCCAGTCGCTCCTTCCAGTTAGCTACGCAGCACACAGCCGAGCGTTCGGGGACCTCGAGCTCGGCGCGGGAGGACTGCGGATCTAATGGAATGGCTTGCCGGACTCGCAAAAGCGGTCGTGCAGGTCGCGATAGCGATCGGCTCGATGATCGGGTCTGCCGTCCCCGGAGCCGTCCCGGCGCACGCGCCGGTCACGCCGTCGTCCGCGGCGGTGGTCGCCGCGGTCGCGTCCTCGCCCTCGTCGAAGGCCGTTCCGGGTCAGCTCCTCGTCCGCTATCGCGACGGCGTGCAGGCCGCAGCGGTGGACGCCCTCGAAAAGTCCCACGGTGCTGCAAGGAAGGCTGAGATCAGGGCGCTGCGTCTTCATGTCGTTTCTGTTCCGACCGGAGATGAAGACGCGATCGCCCTCGCGCTCGGGAGCGATGCTCGGGTCGAGATCGTCGAGCGTGACTTCGCGGTCACGTCGACCGGCACAACGCCGAACGACTACTGGTGGCCGAATGAATGGTCGGAGGTCAAGACACGCACCAATCTCGCATGGGACATGACCCAGGGATCCTCGAGCATCGTGATCGCGTCGCTCGACACAGGCGTTGACCTGACGCAGCCCGACCTTCAGGCAAAGCTCGTGGCCGGATACAACGTATTGAACGGAAGCTCGGATGCGACTGACGACAACGGGCACGGTACGTGGGCGGCCGGCGTGGCCGCCGCTGCCAGTAACAACTCGATCGGGGTCGCCTCGTACTGCTGGCGTTGTTCGCTCATGCCCGTCAAGGTCCTGGGCGCCGACGGAACCGGCACGACAGCCAACGTCGCCTCGGGGATCATCTGGGCGACCGACCACGGCGCGCGCGTCATCAGCATGAGTCTCAGCGGCACGACCGGGACGAGCGCGCTCCAGAGCGCGGTTTACTACGCCCACTCCCGAGGAGTTGTCCTCGTCGCGGCCGCCCCCAGACTTATCCCGCCGCGTATCCCGAGGTGCTCGGCGTCGCCGGGAGCGATCCGAACGATGCCCTCTACGCGTGGTCCACCTACGGCGCCTGGGTGAAGCTCGCGGCTCCGGGCTGCAACTACACGACCGGGCGATCAGGCTGGTTCGGTTCGTTCTGCGGGACGTCCGCGGCTGCGCCGGCCGTGGCGGGCATCGCGGGGCTCGCGCTGTCGTACGTGGGAACGGCCACGAACACTGCTGTGGAAGCCGCGCTCGAGTCCACAGCGGTGAAGATCAGCGCCCCTGTCGCATATGGCCGGATTGACGCGTACGCGGCGCTCCTCGCGCTCGGCGGGTCGTCCGCGGCTTCGCCGACTCCGACGCCGGCGGCCACCGTCAATCCGACGCCCGCCCCGACGCCGACGGTCGCGCCCTCGCCCACCCCAGCGCCAACGCCGACGCCCGCTCCGGCTGCGACCGAGGTATCGACGACCCTGAGCGGAGCGGTGACGAATAAGAACCTTTCACGGTCATTCACTCTGACGTCCGGCGCCGGGACCGCGTCAGGGACTCTCACATTCTCGAAGACGGCGCCACTGACGGTCACCATCTACTCCGCGAACGGAAGCATCCTGCTCACTCAGACGGGCGGAAGCCCGCTGAGCCTTAGCGTCGTCCTGCCGGCCGGCACGGCGCAGATCGTGGTGAGCGGTACCGCGCAGAGCTCGTTCTCCCTCACGATCACCTACCCGGCCCCGTAAGCACTCTCGAATAGATCGAGGCCCGGCTCCCCCGAGCCGGGCCTCGTCACGCATGGTCGAGATGTGTCCTGCTACGGAGCGAACGCCACCTGGTTGTTTATCGCGTCGAAGACATCCTTGGCGAGCTCCTGTGTCGACTTCACGTTGCCATACCAGGTCGAGCCACTCGCGTTCGACTGGCTCGCCGCGTAAGCGAGGATCTGGCTCACGGTCATGCTCGCCGCTCCACCGAACGCGGAGCTCGAGTTGATGAACGTCGTGCAGGTCCCGATGTTCGTGCAGATCTTCGTCAGATCGATCGACGCGCTGCCGATCGGACCGGGCGCACCGATCTTGTTGGTACCGAGTGCCGCGTCACTGAAGTAGACATCGAGCGCGGTCGCGAGCATCTGTCCCTTCAGCATCGGATTCATGGAGTCACCCGCCGAGCTCGCGAGCTTGACAACGTTGTAGACGTAGCTCGCTACCGTTGCGCAGCTCGCCGTGGCGCTCAGGTCCTGGAATGGAGCGTACTGACGCAGCCAGGTGCCCGAGTTGCAGACATTGGCCGTTGCTGCGCCGCCGGTGATGATCCCTTGGCCGTTCTTGTTCTGCCAGAAGCCCATCGTGAGGCCGCCGGTCTTCTCGGGTCCGCAGGCGGTGACCGTCTGGCTTCCGGTCTGGCCGGTCTCGACGATCGTCGCTGTGTTCGTGTAGCTCTTGCAGTCGAACGCCGGCACGCTTATCGAGCGCGAGTACGTGAAGGTCCGCGTCGCGAACGGCGCGCCGTCAGTCGCCGTGAGCGTGCCGAGCGTGGTCGGCGTCCCGCCGTTGAAGGTGTCCGTGACTGTGATCGTCGCGTTCACGAAGGTCGTCGGTGTGGCGAATGAAACAGCTGCGGTGCCGCTCGCCGAGGCATTCGGCGTAGCTGCTCCGGCCTTGTCCCACGAGGCAGTCCCAGTGTTCGTTCCACCGAGCAGCGGGCTCGGAGCAAGAGCGTAGGTGCACGTGTACGCGAAGTTTGCGGAGCTGCTCGCTGGGATGCTGACGGTGCCGTTTGTCACCGTGCAGTTTCCGCCGTTATTGATCGTGTCGGTCACCGTCGCGGTGATCGCTTCCCAGTCGTTCGGGTTGCTTACCGTGATCGTGCCGGATGCGGCCCAAGCGCTGTCAACGAATCCGGTCTGAGCGGCGACGACCGTG
>VBGU01000355.1 GCA_005881085.1 Chloroflexota bacterium
AAACGGCGGCGAGAGCTGGTCGTCTGTCTACAACCAGCCGACGGCCGAGTTCTATCACGTGATCACCGACACGCAGACGCCGTATCGCATCTACGGTGCGCAGCAAGACAACACCACGATGACGGTGCCGAGCCGTTCCGCGATCGCCGGCATCACCGCGGCCGACAGCTTCGCAATCGGTGGGGGAGAATCCGGCTACATCGCGGTCCGCACGGACGATCCGAACGTGGTCTTCGCCGGGAACTACCAAGGCATTCTCACGCGCTACGACCGCCGCACCGGACAGGCGCGAAACATCATGGTCTGGCCCGAATCGAGCGCGGGCGAAGGCGCGAAGGACGTGAAGTACCGCGTGCAGTGGACCGCGCCCACCGTCCACTCGCCGCACGATCCGAACGTCCTCTATCACACCGGCAACCACGTCTTCCGCACCACCGACGAGGGCACGACGTGGGAGCGGATCAGTCCGGACCTCACGCGGAACGACAAATCGAAGCTCGGACCGTCCGGCGGGCCGATCACGAAGGACAACACCGGCGCCGAGTACTACTGCACGATCTTCGCGTTCGCCGAATCGCCGGTCGAGCGCGGCGTTCTCTGGGCCGGCAGCGACGACGGGCTGCTCCACGTTTCGCGCGACGACGGGAAGACGTGGAAGAACGTGACGCCCGCCGCGATAAAGCCGTTCTCGCTGGTTTCGATCATCGAGCCCTCGCCGCACGACGCCGCCACCGCGTACGTCGCGACGACGCGCTACAAGCACGACGACTTCAGGCCGTACCTCTGGAAGACGGCGAACTACGGACGCACCTGGACGAAGATCACGAACGGGATCTCGGCTGACGACTTCACTCGCGCCATCCGCGAGGACCCGACGCGCCAGGGTCTCCTCTATGCCGGCACCGAGACCGGCGTCTACGTCTCCTTCGACGACGGTGCGCGATGGAATCGCCTCGGCGGCAACCTCCCGGTCGTGCCGATCCACGACATGGTCGTGAAGGACTCGGACCTGGTCCTGGGAACGCATGGGCGGTCGTTCTGGGTTCTCGACGACCTCTCGCCGATCCGCCAGCTCGCGGCCGAAGCGACGAAGGGGAGGGTACGGCTATTCACGCCGCGCCCGACCGTGCGCTTCCGCACCGATATGGGCTTCCCACAACCGGCCAAGTCCGGCAAGAACTACCGCATGACCGGCGCGACGATCGTGACATACCGGCAGGTCGAGAAGTCCACAGGCGAGAAGGCGCAGGTCAACATCGACGCGGGGCAGAACCCGCCGGATGGCGTGCTTGTCTCGTACTGGCTGCGGAACAAGCCCGAGGGAGACGTGACGCTCACGTTCATGGACGCGAAGGGCAAACAGATCCGACAGTTCAAGAGCGCGCCACCCGAGCCGAAAGGCGAATCGGGGGGCTCTGCCCCCCGGCCCCCGCTTACTCAGGAACAGAGGCGGGCCGAGGAGATAAAAGAGGCGCGCGAGCCGAAGGTCCCGAACGAGGTTGGGCTCAACCGCTTCGCGTGGAATATGCGACACACGGACGCCGCGCGCGTTGAGGACGACCCGACATGGGAGTCGGCGGAGGCGACGCTCGCGGGACCGATCTCAGCGCCGGGCCAGTACCGCGTTCGCCTCGAGGCCGGTGGCGAGCGGCACGAAGCCGCGTTCGAGATCCGCAAGGACCCGCGGGTGTCCGCGACGCAAGCCGACTTCGACGCGCAGTTCGCGCTGCGCATGCGGATCCGCGACAAGCTCAGCGAGGTGCACGAGGCGATCAACGCGATCCGTGCGCTGCGGACGCAGATCGAGGGCTGGGAGAAGCGGGCGGAGGGCAGCGGCGGCAGGCGTTTGCGCCGGGCCGCGGGCGCGCTCAAGACGAAGATGGCCGGAGTCGAGGAGGAGCTCATCCAGGTGAAGGCGAAGAGCCGCCAGGACACGCTCAACTATCCGGCCAAGCTGAATCTCAAGATCGGCGGCCTCGCCATGGCCGTCGGCGGCGCCGACTTCGCGCCGACGAAGGCGATGTACGACGTCTTCGAGGATCTCTCCAAGCGCGCCGAGACACAGCTTGTGAAGTGGCGAGCGATCGCGAAGACGGACGTGCCGGCCTTCGACAAGCTCGTCCGCGGCTCAGGCGTACCGGCGGTCAGCGCGGTGCGAGAGAAGAAGCGCGAAACGCGGACCGAGCTGCGGAGGGCGGCGGCGCACTAAGAGTCACGCGCGCGTTGCGGTCCTGTACCCGGGTCGGCGAGTGAGCAGCGCCGGGGTCTTCTTCGCTCGGCCCCTCGTGGGATCGCGATGGACCGCCGGCCAGCGGCCGCTCGCTCAGAAGACCCCGGCGCTGCTCAACCTGCCTCCGTGCCACCCGCAACGCGGCTCGTCAGGGTCTAATGCTCGCCGCTCCTCATAGCTCGGGAGACGTGCGCGGGGAGCTCGCGACCGAGCTGCGCGCCTAGCCAGTGAGAAGTGGCGACGAGCTTCTCGAGGTCGACCCCCGTCGCGATCCCCATCC
>VBGU01000357.1 GCA_005881085.1 Chloroflexota bacterium
CCGAGCCTCGATCCGTCGGGCGATCACGATCTCCGCCTGCGACTTGTACGCGGATCGCTCAAGGCGATCTCGACCGCTCTCGAGCAGGCGGCGATCTTCGACGGGGTTGCGGCCTGATGTCGAAGCTCGAGCTTCGGACCTTCGACGTCGACAGCGTCGCGTTCGGCGACCGCACCGCGCTCACTGGGCGCGCGCTCACCGTCTCGAAGGACGAGCTCCGCTCGCTCGTGCTCGCGGACCCGGCGTTCTCATCCGTGGACATCCAGCTCGTCCGTCCGGGCGACGCCGCGCGCATCACGCAGATCACCGACGTCGTCGAGCCGCGCGCGAAGTCGGGCGGGACGGGTGGCGTCTTTCCGGGGCTGCTCTCGCCGGTCGAGCCCGCGGGCGGCGGCCGCACCGATCGCTTACGCGGCGTCGCGGTGGTCACGTCCGGTGAAGTGCCGTGGCTCGGCTCGAAGGGCCTCTTCGTCGCGCACGACAGCGTCCTCGATACCGCCGGTCCCGGAGCCGACCTCCATCCGTACGCGGGACTCCACCTGCTCGTGTTCCGACTCTCGTTCGCTGACGGCGTGGACCACGAAGGTTTGGAGCGCGCGGTCCTCCTCGCCGGCGAGAAAGTCGCGCGGACGCTCGCGCTCGCGGCGCACGACGCGGAGCCGTCGCGCGTCGAGATCCGCGAGCTCGTCCCGCCCGCGACGCCGCTGCCGCGCGTCGTCTACGCCTACCAGGTGCAGTCGCAGGGAGTCTTCCTCCGAAGCCGCCTGTACGGCCGCATCCTCGACGAGCTCGTTCCCACGCTCGTGCATCCGAACGAGCTTGCCGACGGCGTGCTGACGAGCGGCGGGCTCGGCGGTCACGGCGCGAAGATGCATACGTGGATGCACCAGAACAACGCGGTGGTCGAGCGGCTCATGGTGGGCCATGGAACGCGTTGGGACTTCGCGGGTGTCATCCTCCACCGCGGGCACTTCTACCTGTACGAGGACAAGCAGCGGGTCGCGCTGCGCATCGCGGAGACCGCGACACTGCTCGGTGCGGCGGGCGCGGTCTTCACGCTCGGGGGCGCGGGCAACAACACCACCGAGGTGATGCTCGCGATCCAGGAATGCGAACGCCGGGGCATCAAGACGGTGCTTCTTACGTGGGAGCACGCCGGCCCGGACGGCTCGGACTATCCGCTGCCTTTCGGCGTCGCGGAGGCCGTCGCGATCGTGAGCACGGGCAACCTCGACGAGCCACTCGACCTACCGGCGATGGACCACGTCGTCGGCGATCCCGCGATCCGCGTCCGTCCCGAGATCGGCGGCGTGCCATTCCCGGTCGACGGTGCGATCCGGCTCGAGCGGCGCACGCTTTACGCCGGTGCGGCGAACCCGCTGGGGTTCGGGCGCACGGGGTCCGTCGAGACCTGATCGAGGCCGTCTCGATTCGCGTGACGCCGCCTCACGATGCAATACGATGTTCGCGAAGGGAGGTGATGCAGGTGGATCTCCAAGGCAAGAAAGTCATCGCGATCGGCGAGAGAGACGGAGTGCAGGCGACAGCGATCGCGGCCGTGGCGCGGAGCGCCGGGGCCGAGGTGCTGCTGGAGCTGAATCAGTGCTTTGTCTGAACCTCGGCCGGTGCCACGGAGCTGGATGAGCAGACCGAGATCAAGCGCATCTACGACGAGCAAGGCAAAGAGGGGCTCGTAGTGATCCTCGGCGCCGCGGAGCCCGTCTACGTCGAGATGATGGCTGAGACGGTCACCGCCGGTGATCCCACCTACACAGGTCCGTTGGCCGGAGTCTCGTTGGGACTCCCCGTTTACCACGTGACCGAACCTGAGGTTCGGGCGATCACGGACGCCTCCGTGTACCAGGACCAGATCGCGCTGTCCGAGATCGCGATGGAGACGGACAAGATCTGGGAATCGATCCGCGCCGTGCGCAATAGGAACTCTCACGCGTGACCACCGAACCGGCCGGCGCGCTCCCCACCATACGTGGCGTGTCGTGCGTCCTCGCCCATACACCCGGCCTTCTGCGATACGGCTCGAAGCCGACGCGCGAGCTCGCGAAAAACGACACGGCCCTCCTCCCCAGGATGCGGCAGCATCTTCGAAGCTTCGAGGACGCGCTCGCGTATCCCCCGAACCAGGTATTCATCGGTAATCGCACGCCCGAGTCGCTCTGGGACGTGCCCGAACCCTGGTGGGGGTACCGCGAGCCCAACGCGAACCCCCGCGGGCCCTTCGGTCAGATCGTGTCCGAGGACGC
>VBGU01000358.1 GCA_005881085.1 Chloroflexota bacterium
AGGGCGTGACGATCAACGACAAGCACATCGAGATCATCGTCCGCCAGATGCTCCGCAAGGTCCGCATCGAGGAAGCCGGTGACACCGAGCTTCTCCCGATGGAGCTCTTCGACCGGTTCGAGTTCGAGGACATCAACGCACGCACCATCGCCGCGGGCGGCGAGCCCGCGACGGCTCAGACGGTCCTGCTCGGCGTCACGAAGGCGTCGCTCTCGACCTCGAGCTTCCTCGCGGCGGCGTCCTTCCAGGAGACGACGCGCGTCCTCACCGAAGCCGCGGTCATGGGCCAGAAGGACCGGCTCCTGGGTCTCAAGGAGAACGTCATCATCGGCAAGCTCATCCCGGCGGGCACCGGTCTCGCGTCTCGTCGCGACCAGCTCGACTGGATGCCGAAGGCCCGCGCTCTTGCCGGGCTCTTCGGTGCCGAGGAGGATGAGGTGATTCCGGTGCTTCCGCCGGAGGAGCTCTCGCTCGAGGACCTCGACGACGACGAGGAGGAGGGCGGCGAGGGCCTCGAGGCGCTCGAGGAAGCCGAGCCGACCGACGCGGACATCAAAGCCCAGGAGTAGCTCGCACTCACACGTCTTTGCAGAGAGGCCGCCGCAGGGCGGCCTCTCTCGTTTCAGAATCGGCGAATGCCGAGCTTGGCGCCGAAGCATCTGGTCAGAGCAGCCGACGCGGATCTCCTGGACACGTTCCTGGTCTCCGCCATCGCCACCGTCGTCATCATCCGGATCTTCCTCGAGGCGACGGGGTATCCGCAGCTTGGCGGCGGCGGCCTGCACATCGCGCACGTGCTCTGGGGCGGCCTCGGAATGCTCGCTGCGATCGTCCTTCTGCTCCTCTATCTCTCCCCGACGACACGTCTGATCGCCGCGTTGGTGGGTGGCGCAGGCTTTGGCGCGTTTGTCGACGAGCTCGGGAAGTTCGTGACGTCGGACAACGACTACTTCTTCAAGCCGACGGCGGCGATCCTCTACGCGGTCTTCGTGGTCCTCTTCCTCGCGACCCGCGAGCTCCGGCGATTTCGGGCGCTGAGCCCCGAGGAATGCCTGGTCAACTCCGTCGAGATTGCCGAGAGGCTCGCGAGCGGCACGCTGACCGCGGGCGATCGGGACCGTGCGCTCCAATTGCTGGCGCGCGCGGACCAAGCGCACCCGCTCGTCGCCCCGCTGCGCGCCAGCTTTCTCGCGGCCGGTCTGGCGCCGCCGTCGTTCAGGCGTCTCAGGTGGATGGGCTCGGCGGGAGCCAGGACCTACGCGGCGATCGTGTCGAGCCGATGGTTTCGGCGGATCCTCGCGGCGATCTTCATCATCGCCGGCGTCGCGTTCGTCCTAACGGCGGTCGCCACGGTCGCCCTCCTCGGCGGGTCGTTTTTCGGCGTCCTCGATGCGCAAGTGGCGTTGGACGAAGAGACGAGCGGCGGGCCGATCGCCTCGGTGATCCAGGCGATCGCGGGTTTCGTGGCTGGCGTCCTGATCGTGAGAGGGGTCTTCGTGCTCCGACACTCCCGGGTGAGGGCCTACCGGGCGTTCGAGCTCGCGATCCTGGTCGACCTGCTGCTTGCGCAGCCGTTCGCATTTCTCGACGTCGGTTTCGGAGCCGCCGTGGACGTGTTGATCGACCTGGCGCTGCTCGCGACCCTCAGATACCTCCAAGCCCAGGAGCGCAAATTGCTGGTCGCCAACGCGGCCATCTAACCGGGGCCACGCTCAGGGCCGAACGTTCACCACGAATGTCACGCTGCCTGTGTCGAGTCGGTAGGTGACTTCCCAGCAACCGTTCTCCGGAAATATGAGACCGCTCGCGATGAACCCTGGCGGGCCGTAGCCCTGCTCGGGCGTGCCGATCTGGGCGGCGAAACCCGGTGGCGTTGGCGCCCCCACCCGACGTGCGTCCGCGGTCACGCGTCCGCCGCCGTAAGCGAAGAGGCCGAATTTGGAACCTTGGGTCGTCGTGCCCCAGGTCACGACACCATCCGGGGGCAGCGCGACCCAGATCCCGCCGCCGCCCACCCAGTTCGTTCGTTTCGCTGCCTCGACGACCTGCTCGTGGGTCATCGAGCTTGTGCTGCCACTGGCTGACCACTCGATTACTTCATCCGGCGGGAGTTGGTAGGCGAGGGTTACCGGGCACGGTCCCGACGTGGTCGCGCTCGTCGGGGCCCCGCCAGCCGAGTCGGCGAGCGGCGTGCAGCCCGCCACGACGACCCAAACCAGGAGCACGGCAGCGCGACTCATGTCTGGACGACCTCCAAGAGCACTACCGCCCGCGTCCAAACTGGTTCCCGGTGGTTGACCGACCGCATATCGGACGCCTAAACT
>VBGU01000347.1 GCA_005881085.1 Chloroflexota bacterium
GAGCGATGTGCCTATCGTCATCGTGAGCGGGCGCGCCGACCGCAGGGAGATCGCGAGCCTTCTCGGCGCCGCCTACGTGTGCGGGAAGCCGTTCATCGTGGATGACCTTGTTGAACAGGTGGAGCGCGCCGTTCTGAACTAGCCGATGCGACGGCGGCTGCCGCTCGGCGTTCTTCTCGTCGCAGTCCTGCTTGCATCCTGCGATGGTCGGCCGGGTGTCGCGGTTTCGATTGGCGGCGAGAGCGTCCCAATGGTGCTCGCAAGCACGACCGAGGGCACGGCTTGTTCGACGTCCCACGGCGACGCGTTCCCGCAACTCGCGCCGCTAACGACCGTACGCGCCGTCACGCCAGTAGCGCTCCATTTCGAGGCAGGCCAGGGCGCCACCAAGATCCGCGGCTGGATCTACGACCTCGACGCGCAGTCGCAACCGGGTGGCCCGATCGAGGACTTCACACTGCTCGGTCGCAGCGGCGCGTTCGAGCCCAGATCGATGGTCGCCTCCCGGACATACAGCGTCACCGTGAACGTCGTTTGGTCGTTCGTCGTCACACAGGGCGAAGAGACGCATCTGTTTCGACTGCGGATCGAGCCATGAACGGAGCTTCGCGGAATGATTGATCTCGGGTTGCGTCACCCGGATCCGCCCCGCGCAAATTTGAACGTTCGCTCAGCTACCCACGCGAGGTGGTTCCAGCGCTCGGAGCCCTTCCCGCCGTCGTAGGCCATGCTCCCGACACCTATGTTCACGGCATAGCAGCGCACACGCTCTTCAAAGTGAGGAACTGTGAGCCGGATCTCGGCGTAGTGCTGGGCCGCCTCCTGAACAAAGTCGATGGTCGACCACGCCGGGAACCACGGGGCCCAGAAGGCGAGTGAAGCGATGTCGTAAAGGAAGTCGCCAAACATCGAGGCGCCCCAGTCGAGGACCGCGGTGATCTGGTTACCTTCAACAAAGACGTTGCGGTTCATCAGATCGTCGTGGATGAGGTGGCGTTCCTCGGGACAGACTTTGACCATCTCGCGCATGAGCGCGCATGCCTCATTGAAAGGGGCAATTCCGGTCGGAGAGCTCTCGAGTCCCTCGCGCCAGCCCGGAAGGCGGCCTGGCGGGACCGACTCGCCGACCGTGAGTAACGCCTCGCGCCAGGTTGGGTACAAACCTCCCCTGTCCACTGTCCAAAGGCCGAACCCCCTCGCCGAAGAGAGGTCAATGTCTCGCGCGGCTTCGAGTGCGGCAAAAAGGCTTGGCAGCACCGCACGTGCGCGGTCGTTAGTGACTGTCTCAAGGAACTCCCCCTGTACGCGGGGCGTCACCGCGTATGCGAAGCCGATCGCCTCGCCGATCTCGATGACCGGCGGCATAGGGAGCTGTGGGCTGCCCCAATTTGCAGCAGCGCGGTCCTTTTCGAAGTCCTCGCGATACCGACTAAAGCGAACAACGAGGTCTTCGTCGTTTCGACGAATTGCGTAAGCGCGCGACCATTCACCCGGACGCAATCTCTCGACGCTGCCCGGCGCAGCTTTGAGTCGCTCTACCAGGAATTTCTTGAAATCTGCCTCTTGCATCTGGTTTCCGTCGCTTTCGCGGGTCAGGTGAGCCGCCCGGGATTCGAACCCGGAACCAAGGGATTAAAAGTCCCCTGCTCTACCGTTGAGCTAGCGGCCCGCGGAGTGCATCAAGTTTAGGCGCGCATACTGCCGCGAATGCCGCTCGTGTTCGCGTGCATCGCGCCTCACGGTTCGATCGCGATCCCCGAAGCGAAACCCAAGGACCGACCCACGCTTGCGAACGCCACCACTGCCGGGATGCAGGAGCTCGGCCGCCGCTTCGCCGCCGCGGAACCGGATGTCTCCATCGTGCTGACCCCGCACAACATCCACGTCGAGGGCGCGATGGCGGTGATCGACGCCGTGGCGGTCTCGGGAGATCTGGTGCAGTGGGGAAGCCCGATCTCGCTGCGAATCCCTGTCGACCGCGAGCTCGCGCTGTCCGTTCGCGACGCGATCCGCGAAGCCGGGATCCCAGTCGTGGCGGTGAGCTACGGCGCGAACGACCCGGTGACCGCGGTCTTTCCGATGGACTGGGCCGTGCTGATCCCGGCGCACTTCATGGGCGGCCGTTCGGCGCCGCAGGTGCCTGTGGCCGTCGTCGCGCCGGCGCGCGATCTTTCCGACGACGTACACGTTCGAGCCGGCCAGGCGATCGGGCGTGCCGCGGCCGCCTCGCGAAAACGCGTCGCGCTCATCGCCAGCTGCGATCACGGGCACGGTCACGACGCGAAAGGGCCATACGGGTTCACGCCGAAGTCGAAGGAGTTCGACGAGGCCATCGTGAGCCAGATCCGTGATGGGGATGGTCTGCGCTTCTCGCGTCTCGGGTCGGCGTTCGCCCGCGAAGCGAAGGCCGATAGCTACTGGCAGATGCTCATGCTCGAGGGCGCGCTCGGACAGGACGGATGGAAAGGCGAGCTCCTTTCATACGAGGCGCCGACGTACTTCGGCATGCTCTGCGCGGCGTACGCACAGCAAGCGAGCTAGGGCTCGGTGGGCTTCCTCCGCAGCAGGGGGGCTACCTAGAATCGCGCGGCGTGACCGCTCTCGAGCTCGTCTCGCTCCTGACGCAGGCGATCTACGTCCTGATCTTCGTGCTGGTGAGCTGGATCGCCCTGCGGCGTCGAACCCGGACGAGCGTCGACATCGCCCTCTTCTTCGGAGCGATCGCGACCGCCATCGTCGAGTCCAGGATCGTGACCACGTTCGGACTTAGCCAGGGCGAGCTCACCACGGACATCGTCACGCTCCTCGTCATCGCGATGCCGTATCTGTTGCTGCGACTGGTGGACGATTTCTCGGATGTTCCCGCAGTGGTTACCCGGCTGGCGGAAGGTGGGCTGGTGCTCTCCGCGATCGCATTCGTGGTGACCGAGGGGACGGTCCCTCCGCCGATCCTCATGGCGGTCGTCCTGTACTTCGCGGCGCTTTCGACGTACTGCGCTGTCGCATTCGTTCGCGCGGGGCGACACTCCGCCGGCGTCACGCGACGCCGGCTCCAGGCGGTCGCGGCGGGCACCGTTCTGCTCGGCGTCGCGATCCTCGTGGCCGGCTTTGCGCCCCTGCTGCCGGCGTCGCTCGCGGGCCTGCCGACCGGGTTGACTCAGGTGGTGGCGCTCGCGTCCGCGGTCGCCTATTTCATTGGGTTCGCACCCCCGCAGATCCTCCGCCGCGCGTGGCAAGAGCCCGAGCTTCGCGGCTTTCTGCGCCGCGCGGCGAGCCTGCCGCGCATGCCCGACACGCGGTCGGTCGTGGGCGCGCTGCAAGATGGAGCGGGCTTGACCCTGGGCGCGCGGGCGGCGATCGGTCTATTCGACCCGGAGACGAACACGCTCCGCTTTCAAGACCCGCATGGGGGCCTGCCGAGCGAGATCGGCCAGAGCGATTACCTCGCCTGGCGGGTGTTCGAAACGCAGCACGCCGAGTACTACCCGGACGCGGCGCGCGCGCATCCCGCCCTCGCCTCGTCCTATCGCACGCACGGCGTCCGGTCATTGCTCATTGCGCCGATCTCCGCCGCGAACCAGCGCCTCGGAGCGCTCGAGGCCTACACCGACCACCAGCCTGTGTT
>VBGU01000058.1 GCA_005881085.1 Chloroflexota bacterium
GAAGTAGTAGAGAGTCGCCACGCAGTCGGCCGACCCGCCGGTCCACGCGACCGATGAGAGGGTCATGACCTGCGTCCACGGCCAGAGGTAGCCGGCGAAGTAGCCGGTCTGGGTCGCGTAGACGAGGACTCCGCTCTGCGAGCACTTCAGGCTGACGTGCGGCTCAGTGGTCGCCGTCGTGGAGACGGTGAACGTCACCTGATGACCCCAGTGCGCGACACCGTCCGTCGAGTCCAGGACCACGAGCGCGAAGTTGCTGTCGGTGGCGCTGGCATTGTGCCGACCGCCCTTTGCGGCGGCGGGCACGCTCGCGGAGACGAGAACAAGCATCGCAATGAAGAAGAGTGCAAACACTGACGCGAGCGCTTTGCTGAACATCGTGCGTATTACCTCCTTACGCGATCACCTGTGTTCTTCACAGGAGGGTGTTCATCCGCACCTAACGCTCCCGCCGATCACGTGTTCTGGGAATAGGAAGCTCGCTGGCTGGGCGCCCTGACCTACAGCGGCCCGACTAGTACTCGGGTAAGGAGGACCGTCCCGACAGTGTTAGCGCGTGGCAGTACGTTCGGCGACGATGCGATTAATCGCGTCGCCGCAACGCGTCGGCCATGAGAGCCGCGTCTGCGCCGAAAGCCTCGCGTTCGCCGCGGTGAGAATCGAAACGGCCGAGTCGTCGAGAGCACGGCTTGCGAGCGCGTCATGTGCCGTTATGACGGCCGCCGCCACAGCGTATCGATCTTCCTGACATTTGGGAGATATCTCGTCCAGAAGAGCCTTGAGCTGAAGAACGATTGGGGCGGTGGGCGCGAGAGCCTCCGGGTCGGCACTCGTCCGCGCCGCAATGAGGTACTCGGGAGTGACGAGCGCGGTTGGACCGGCGGTTTCACGCGTCATGTTCGTGGCGGTCAGGGCAAAGGAGACCGCATCGCGCAGTGAAGCCGCCCCTCCGAGAAACGCGTACCAGGCGAAGAATGCGATGGTCGCCATGAGCAGCGTCCGCAGGACGACCGGCCCGAGTGGCTGCGAGGCGATCTTGGTGCGAAGACGCGCGATGCCGAGGTCACTTTGCCAGTCGCCACGAGCCCATCGCGGTGGTCCATACAGCGCCTCGACGGAACGGGCCATCCGCTGATCGTCCGGAGTCAGACGGGCCGCCGATCGCGCCGATATGGTCTCGCGTCGTCGCGGCACGCCCGAAGTCTACGAGTAGATACAGGGAAGATCGGATCACGGAATCCTTCCGATCGAGCCACCCTCGCGGCGATCGAGCGCACGAAGAAGAGGCCCCGGCTATGGATGCCGGGGCCTCATGCAGATTACGGATCGCGCGCGACCGGAGATCCCTACGGGTACGCGGTGAAGTTCAGTGTTGCGAGAGTCACCGAATTCGCGCCGCTGAAGTAGTAAAGGGCCGCGACGCACTCGGCCGACCCGCTGGACCACGCGGAGGACGACAGGGTCATGACCTGCGTCCACGGCCATGGATAGCTTGCGTAGTAACCGCTCTGGGCCGCGTAGACCACTACGCCGTTCTGCGAGCACTTGAGGCTGACGTGCGGCTCGGTGGTCGCCGTCGTCGACGCGGTGAACGTCACTTGGTTACCCCAGTGCGCAAGGCCGTCGGTCGAATTCAGCAGAACGAGGCTGAGGTTGCCAGTCGGCACTGACTTGTGACCGCCGCCACCATTGTGGGCGGCCGCGAACGCTTCGGTGCTGCCGAGAACGAGGAATGCGAAAGAGAAGATGAGTGCGATGATCGCGAGCAACTTCCCGAACAAGATTTCCTCCCGCGCACGCCCGTTGTTTAGCGGCGCCTAAACACCTAACGCTCGCTTGTTCGGGTCCGTCACGTCCGGTTGCGCAGCGTTGTGCGGCTGATTTCCCGCTACGGGTAGTACGGACGTACCTCGCGACCCGCCGCTGATCGTGTGGGTCCTTCAGGGGAGCGGCGATTCCTCTGACACAAAGAGATCGGCCCGGCTTTCGCCGGGCCGATCGACATATCCAGCAGAGGGCGTATTAGGTGAGGTTGTTGCCGATGTTGCTGAAGATGTTCTGGAGCTGACCGCGCAGGAAGATCATGGCGACGATGACAGCGATGGCAATGACAGCAATGATGAGTGCGTATTCCACCAATCCCTGGCCTTCGTCGTCACGGAAGAATGCGAGCACTTTTCAAGTCCCTCCTTTCTTCCATCTTTGGCTGGAGGATTACCAGCCCACCTGAAGGCAAGAATAGGAGCGTTCCTCACCCTCACCAGTCCCCCGGCGGTACTCCCCCGTTCGAGTGATACCTAGCGGAAATCGGGGTGCCCGCGACGTCGGACGCGGTCCCTGAGCGCCTCAAGGGGGCTGCGGGCGCGGGGAGGTTTGACGGCATTCGCGCCAAGTGTCGCGGCGACAGCATCCTTCAGCTGCTCCAGGGAGCATCCGAAGATCTCGCGTCGCTTCGCGCCCAGGGGCCCCTCCCCCTGCGTCTCGAATTCGGCCCGGAGCCGAAGAAAGCCAAAGCGGTTGTGGCGAGAAACGTCGAGTCCGGAGGTGAGCTCGTCGAGCAGGACGTACAGCTCCCGCCGCGAATCGCGCGAAAGGCTGCCGAGCCAGGCATCGAGAGCCCTCGTCGAGCGGTCATCCACGGTCGCACCACGCTGACACGCGGGCGGCTATGCCGTCGAGTGGCAAATGTTCCGTGCGCGCATCGGGCAGGGAGCCGAGCAGCACCTCGCCGTAATCCCTCGTGACGACGCGGCGGTCGAGGAGCACTACGGCGCCGTAGTCGGTCTTCGTGCGGATGAGCCGGCCGAACCCCTGGCGGAGCCGAAGCGCGGCCTGCGGCAGCTGGAACTGGACGAACGGGTCGTCGTAGCGCTCGGCCCGCCCCTGGACGAGCGGATCGTCGGGCACGCTGAAGGGGAGCCGGGCGATAACGACGCAGCGAAGGACGTCTCCGGGAAGGTCCACGCCCTCCCAGAACGATTGCGTGCCGAGAAGCACCGCTCGGCCCTGCGTGAAGCGCTCGAGGAGCGCGCGGCGCGATCCGTCGATGCCCTGCGTCAGCACGGCGAGGCCTTCGGTTTCGAGCGCACCGAGGCGCGCGGCCGCCTCGCGCAGGGTCGCGTGGGACGTGAAGAGCACGAGCGTTCGTCCTTCGAGCGCCCGCGCCACATCTTCGATGAGCCGCGCCGCCTCCTCAATGAATTGTTCCTCGCCCGGAAGCACGATGTCGGTCGGCAGCACAAGAAGCGCCTGCCGCTGATGGTCGAAGGGCGAGCCGACCGCGAGCGGCTCGGCGACGTCCGCGATGCCGAAGCGATCGAGAGCGAAGTCGAATGAGCCCGCGACCGCCAGGGTCGCCGACGTGAAGACGACCGCGCGATGCGTATTCACGATCGTCGTTCGGATCACGCCACCGAGGTGGGTCTGCGCGACGTGCAGCGCGAGGGCGCCGTCGTTGTCGCGCTCGAGCCACACGATGTCGCTCAAACGGGGATCGTGCAGCCCGCGCGTGATCGCCGCGCGTGCGCCGGCCAGCTCACCCATCGCCGCCTCGAGCTCGGCGAGCTCGTCTTCGTCGCCGCCGAGGTTCCGGATCCGTTCCGCCGCGAACGCGACTCCGGCGATCGCGTCCGCGAGCCGCTCGCCGGCGAGCTCGACGGGGAGCCAGCGCTCGTCACTCGCGCGCAGGCCCGCGGTGATCCGCATACGTTCCTCGGGCGGGCCGTCCGCCGGCACCAGGAGCGCGCCGAGCGCATCGAACACCTCGGTCGTGCGTTCAACCGCGCGCTCGATCTCGGTGCGGATGCGCTCAGCGGGCTCCGCGCGCGCAGGATCTCGCAGCGCCGAGGTGACCGCCAGGGAATGCGCGACGCGCTGCAGATCGCGACGGAAGCGCGGCTCGTAGAGCTCGAGCCCGAAGGCATCGGTCGCTACATCTTCGAGCCGGTGCGCCTCGTCGATGACAACGTGCTCGGCCTGCGGAAGGAGGGCGCCGCGCATCCGCGCGTCCTGGAGAAGAAGCGCGTGGTTCACCACGACGATGCCGGCGTCAGCGGCTGCCTCGCGTGCCCGTTGCAGGTAGCAGTTCACGCCGGGCGTCCGCTTGCAGCGCCGCTGATCGCACGATTCATCGCTCGCCGAGATTCGCGACCAGAGCTCGCCCTCTCCTCTCATGAGGTTCAGCTCGGCGCGATCGCCGCTGTCCGTCGCTGTGCGCCAGACGAGCGTCTTGCACACGAGACGCGCTTCTTCGCGCGTCGTGACCGCGCCACGCAGGATCTGCCACCGGCGGGGACACAAATAGTTCGATCGACCCTTCAGCACCGCGACGCTCACATCAGTGCCGAGCGCGGCCTGAACCGCTGGCGCATCTTTCCGGACCAGCTGATCCTGCAGCGGCAGCGTGTGCGTCGACACGATCACGCGCTCTCCCGCTGCCGCGGACGCGAGCGCGGGCACGAGGTACGCGATCGACTTCCCCACTCCCGTGCCGGCCTCGGCGACGAGCGCGCCGCCATCCGCAAATGTCCGCTCGATCGCCTCTGCGAGCTCACGTTGTTGCGGACGGTCCTCGTAACCGACGAGCTTTCTCGCGAGCAGGCCCTCCGGCGCGAACACGTTCTCGACATTCAGTTGCGGCGACGGGCGCTTTGCGCGGGGTTCTTCCTCGCTCGGCCCCTCGTGGGATCGTGATGGTCCGTGAGCTAGGGGCCGCTCGCTCGGAAAAACCCCGCGCTGCGCCCTGTCGTCCATCCACGCGTCGCGCGTTGCGGTGCCGGCGGCATCTCGAAAGAATTCGGCGGTACCCGGACCGAGAAGCTCGCTCAAGGCGGCGATCTCGCTCAAGACCATTGCCGGGAGTTCGCGCGCCACACGCGCCAGGTGGCCGAGCACGAGCGCTGAGGTGATCGCGTCATCGAGTGCGCGATGTGCCGCATCGGGAACGATCGCGGCATCGGCCGCGAGCCGCTGAAGGGCGTAGCTCGATGCGGACGGCAGCAGGATCGACGCGAGCTCGGCGGTGTCGAGCGTCGCGGCGCCGATGGGCATTCCCGCACGCTCCAGGAATGACACATCGAAGCCCACGTTGTGACCGACGAAGCACGGCGCACCGTCGCGGAAGGCGAAGGCAACGAAAAGAGCGGCCGCCTCTTGCGACGAGGGCGCGTGTTGCAGCTCGTCGTCACGGATTCCGGTGAGTCTGAGGATCGGCGGCGTCAGCGGGCGGCCGGGATTCGCGAACGTCAGGAAGCGCTCGCCAAGCGTGACCGCGCCTTCGGGCGACACGGTCAAGCGGATCGCGCCGATCTCGATGATCTCTTCGCTCTCCGCCTCGTAGCCCGTTGTCTCGAGGTCGACCGCGACCAGGACCCGGTCCACGGCTCGCCGATCTAGCCGCCTGGTGGGGCGGTAACTCGTCGCGCCGCTCGGGCGCGCGAGCGCAACTTTAGCCGCTGGCACCGACCGTGCGGGCGAGCGGTGGTTAGTGCGTGGCAAAGACGCCCACCCGGTCTTGTTTTGGATCGGCACCGTCCTCCTCCTGATCGTCCTGCTCGCTGTCCTCGCGGGCGGTTCGGTCGCCCTGCGCGGAGAATCGGCACCGACTCCCACGCCCCTATCGCTCCCCACCGTCACGGCCGCGGCGACCCCTGGTGGCCCGCTCCTTTCGGATTCGCGCGGGTTCATCGCGCTGCCGGGAAAAGCCGCGGCCGCGGAGCTTCGCCGCGAGACCGATGCCGCTCCGGTCAGCTCACTCCGCGGCCAGGGCTTCGTCGGGGCGGTGTCGGGAACGGGCAGGCGCGTCGCCTACTGGGTTTCGAGGACGGCCGATGGGGCCGCGAGCGAGCTGCGGGTGTTCGACGTCACCGCCCCGGACCAGGACACGACTCTCGCGACCGTCCTCGACACCGAGCGTGGTGCGGCCGCGGTCTGGTCGTCTGATCGGACTGGCATTGTCGCGGTCGTGGAATCGAGCGGACGAGCCGGGACCGGGGAGGCGCCGGGGCCGTTCTCGGCGCTTCGCGTCGTGGACACGCCGACGCGATCGATCCACGAGATCTCCCGACTCACCGACGGGAGCCAGTACTGGCCGGTCGGGTGGGACCGTGTCACGCGTCTCGTCGGCGCGTGCGTTTACGGGGGGCCGGATGCCACGGGGATTGCGTGGGTCGTGGTCGGAGAGGACGCGTTGAGCTCGCGGGTTCCGATGGAGGCGGGCATCCCCGCCATCACGATCCGCGCGAGCGGCAACGACGTTCTCGGCGTGCTGAACGGGAGCGTCCTCCGCGTCTGGACCCTCGAGTCATACAACGACCATCGCGAATTCGGAGCGGCGTCGGGCGAGCGGATCGGGTTCGCACGCTGGAAGCCCGGCGCCGATGAGATCGTCGTTCTGGTTGCGGATCGTCTCGAGATCTGGCCCAAGGCAGGGGGCGCTCGCCGGGTCGTCGCGCAAGGGCTCCCGACCGCAAGCGACCTTCTCGTCAGCTCCGACGGAGCGCTCGTCTTCGTCGCGTTCGACGGCGGAGCGAGCGCGATGGCGGTCGACCTTGCGACCGGCCGCACCGCGCCGCTTCCGATGTCCGGCTCGCTGCTCGCCGCGCCGATCTCGTTCCGCTAGACGATCAGGGGTATATCCCTCGCGTAAGCGTCGCCTCGGCGACACGCCCGACCGCGACCATGTACGCCGCGGTCCGCATGTCGACCTTGTGCTTCTTCGAGGTCTCCAAAACGTCATTAAAGGACTTCACCATCACCTCTTTGAGGCGCGCGTTGATCGTCGCCTCCCGCCAGAAGAGGTTTTGCAGATCCTGCACCCACTCGAAGTAGCTCACGGTCACGCCGCCGGCATTGCAGAGGATGTCAGGGATGAGGAAGACACCCTTGTCGAAAAGAATGCGGTCAGCTTCGGGGCTCGTCGGCCCGTTCGCGGCCTCGGCGATGACCTTCGCCTTGATCCGCGGGGCGTTGTGCTCGCCGATCTGGTTCTCGATCGCAGCCGGAATGAGGATGTCGCAGTCAAGCTCGAGGAGCTGGGCGTTCGAGATCCGCTCCGCCCCGGTAAACCCGGTCACCGAGCCCGTCTCTCTCTTGTACGCGTCGACGCGATTCGGGTCGAGACCCTTCGGGTTCGCGATCGCCCCGCTCGTGTCCGAGAGGCCAACGATCACGGCGCCGAGCTCAGCCATGAGCTTCGCCGAGAAGCTGCCTGCATTGCCGAACCCCTGGACCACGACGCGCGCGCCCTCGAGATCCATGTTCAGGTGCTTGGCGGCCTCGATGATCGTGTAGACAGCACCGCGTGCCGTCGCTTCGTTGCGGCCTTCGCTTCCGCCGATGGAGAGCGGCTTGCCGGTGACGACGGCCAGGGCCGTATAGCCGTGATGCATCGAGTACGTGTCCATGATCCAGGCCATCGTCTGGGCGTTTGTGTTCACGTCGGGAGCAGGAATGTCGCGGTCCGGACCGATGAGGAGCTCGATCTCGGTCGTGTAGCGGCGGGTCAGCGTCTCGAGCTGCTGCGCGCTCATGCCTTTTGGATCGCAGACGACGCCGCCCTTCGCGCCGCCGTAGGGGATGCCGACGACGGCGCATTTCCACGTCATCCACATCGCGAGCGCCTTGACCTCGTTCAACGACACCGACGGGTGGTAACGGATGCCGCCCTTCCCGGGACCGCGAGTGGTGTTGTGCTGGATGCGGTAGCCCGTGAAAACCTGGACGACTCCGTCGGCCATCCGCACGGGGAAGTGCACGGTGAGCTCGCGCTGCGTGGTGCTGAGGATGCGCCGCATGTTCGGATCGAGATGGAGCCTGTCCGCCGCGATGCTGAACTGCTCGAGCGCGACCTCCCACGGATCGCGCTGGGTGTGGTCGATGACCGCCGCATTAGCCTTCACGAGTACCTCCGACGCGTCATGGAGTAGCCGCCTTCAATTTTTCGATCACGAGCCAATCATCGGTCGTCTTGCCCGGCGTGTACGTGCTGTTCCAATTCTTGAGCACAACGCGGCGAAAGCCCTGCGCCTGGAGCGTGTCGCGCCACGCTCGCAGGCCGCGCGTGACAAAAGGCGTGAGGCGGACGTTCGGGCTTGGCGCGAGAACGCCCTCGAGGTGACGTCGGCGCTCCAGGAGCGGGACCCGGAGGAGTGACTCGCCGTCGATCTCGAGTAAGTCGAACGCGGCGAAGATCTGACGACCTCCGAATTGCCGCGTATACGCGTTGCCATGATCGTCGACCTCGAGGTCGCTCTCATCCTTCCAGTCGGCCACGAGGACGCCATCGAGGATGGCGGTCTCGCACCTCGTCTCCGCGACGATCGCGTCGTACAGCTCGCGCGGCCCGTCCACCCTGCCCTCGTAGCCGAGGAAATGCGGTTCGGGATGGCCGACGCGCACGAGCACGCGCGTGCCCGTCCAGGCCGGCTCAAGGATGTGGCCCTCTCGCTCCGCTCGTTCGCGGACTGATCGAGGTCGTTGGGGCAAGAGGTCTGCCCCGAGGGCGGCGCTCAGGACTCGAGTATCCCCGCTCTTGACATGGCGAACGTACGTTCTATTATGCGAACGCCTGTTCGAAACCAGTTTCTAGGGGTGCACCGTGGCAGCTGCTTCTGCGCTTCTTCTGTCCTTCCGTCCCGGGGAGTTCCCCTCCCCATCACCACAGGACGTCGAGGCGGCATCCGCGTCATGGCGGGTGCCGCCTCGCGTCTACTCACCCTTCGCCGCGCGTCCCCGGGTACGGCCGATGGCCGTACCCGCCCGCCCGGAAGAGGCGGCAGCCACGCGTTCTGGCCGAGCGTGGCGCCGCTTCTTCCGCGCAACTCGACCCGGCTAGAGGGCGGCTATTTCTTCTCGCCGTCGCGGGCTGCCACGAGCGCGCTGATCGGCGCAGCGAGATTTGTGAACTCGGTCGGGATGATGAACTTCGTCGAAGGTGACGCACCGAGCTGCTTCAGCGCGTCGAAGTACTGAAGCGTCATCGTCTTGGCGTCCGCGGTCATCGCCTGCGCATTGATCGTCGAGATCGCCAAGGCGAAACCCTCGGCCCGCAGGATCGCGGACTGCCGGGCGCCTTCGGCCTCGAGGATCGCGGCCTGCTTCGCGCCGTCGGCGACGAGAATCTGAGAGGCCTTCTTGCCCTCGGCCTCGGTGACCACGGCGCGCCGGGTCCGCTCCGCGGTGAGCTGGCGGTTCATCGCCTCCTGCACGTCGCGCGGCGGCGTCAGCTCCTTGATCTCGACGTTCGTGACCTTCACGCCCCAGCGGTGGGTGATGTCGTCGAGCTTCACCCGGAGCTCCTCGTTGATCTGCTCGCGCTTAGCCAGGACGTCGTCCAGCGGAATGTTCCCGACGACGGCGCGGAGGGTGGTCGTCGCGATGCCCTGGATGGCCTGTCGGAAGTTCTGGATGTTCAGGAACGAGTCCTTCGGCTCGACGACCTTCTGGTAGATCAGGAAGTCGATCGAGATCGGGGCGTTGTCCTTCGTGATGCAGGTCTGCTGCGGGATTTCCACGACGAACTCACGGAGATCCACGGTCTGCGCGACGCTCTGAATCGGAGGGGGCAGCAGGAGGATGAAACCCGGTCCGGCGACCTTTTCAAAGCTTCCCAGGCGGAAGACGATGAGCCGCTGGTACTCCGGAATGATGTGGACGATCGCGCGCGCCGCGAGGATGAGAATGATCGCAAGTACGACGAGGGTGACCGCTGTCAAGTTCATTAGGCCGCTCCCTTTCCTTCGGCGCCCCGCGCCGGTTCGACGATAAGCCGCACGCTGTCGACACGCTTCACTCGCACCGCGCCACCCTTCGGGATGTCTCCCCCTTCGCTGACCACAGTCCAATCCTCGCCGGCCACGTGGGCGATCCCGCGC
>VBGU01000348.1:0-200 GCA_005881085.1 Chloroflexota bacterium
ACGAGCGAACAAGCGGCCGCGATGAACGCGACGAGCGGCAGGAACGTGCGAAGACGGATCAACGAGTACCTGTCGAGAAGTCTACGGGTCGCCTAGGTCAGCAGTTCAGGCGACTTCGCTCGTTAAGAGCTTTCTTAAGCGACCGAGCGCTCGAAACTGAAGCGCGCGGATCGCGCCCTCATTCTTGCCGAGTACCTGCG
>VBGU01000348.1:255-2820 GCA_005881085.1 Chloroflexota bacterium
TCACCGTGGACCGCGCGCTCGTGCGCGGTCGGTCCGTCTTCGGCGACGCCGTATGCGTTGTCGAGGTCGACCATCGGCCGTTCACGACGCCGACGATCGGTAACTGCGTTGCGCGCGATCGTGTAGAGCCACGCGAGGAACGATTTTCCCTGCCAGCGGTAGCGACGGATGTTCGCGCACGCTCGGGTGAAGACTTCGCTCGCGAGGTCCTCGGCATCCGAAGGCTCGCGCACGCGGTACAGGAGATAGCGATAGACGGAGTCGATGTGACGGTCGTAGAGCTCGGCGAACGCGATGCGATCTCCCGACTTCGCGCGGGCGATGACATCCGGAACCGGGCCGGCGACCTCAAGCGGGAGCGCGGTGACCTTGGCGACGCCTGATCTCAAGCCGTCGTCACTTCCCTTCCTCACGTGCGCTCCGCGACCATATCGGCCCCCGGCCCTGTTCGCCAATGGCCCATGGGTACCAAAATCGTCCCAGGGGTATGGTCCGTGGGTCCTGTGCCGGGAAGCCTATGCCCCGGAGAAGCGCGCAGGCTTACCGCTCGCTTGTTCGATTGCCCGACGTATGGGTCAGCAGTACCTCTTCTTCGCGAACGCGAGCCAGCCCTGATAGAACGCGTCCGGCTCGACCTTGAAGATCTTCGGATAGTTCACGCGGTAGTCGACGTTGTCCTTGTAAAGGGCGACGAGATTCCAGTAGCTCTGCGGGCCGTAGGTCGCGTACACGTATTCGACCATCGAGTTGGCGAGCGCGTAGTAGTTCCCTGTGAGCTCGGGCGGCGTGTCGGGCTCGGTCGGGACGCCATCGATGATGCGCTTCAGGGTGGGCAGGCTGCTCGCACAAACCGCCGCGACGATGGCGTAGCGATCACGCGACTTCGCAATGAAGTCGGGCCATCCCTCTATGAGCCACCAATCAAGGCGAATGGTGATGCTGTGGCTGAACTGGTCCTGAAGGTAATGAAGACCCTCGTGCCGGAGCACCAGCTCCTCGTAATCCGAGACGCTATCCAAGCTCGGGGAGAGCCAGAGCTGCCACATGCCGATGAACGGTGCGTGCTCGTCGCGTGAATTCGCGAACGCGACGAACTGACATGCGACGATGCCGGCGGTCTCGCGTGTCGGGATCAGCTTGACCGAGTACGGATCGCGGATCGTCGAGTTCGCGTACGGCGTCAAGAACTCTCTTGTAGCGGCGGCCTCGTGGCCGACGAAGCCGACGACATCCTCGTCGATGCCCCAGTAGTCGACCCGTACTCCCTCTACGACCCGTGAGCGCTCCCCGCCGAGCTCGTCGATCTTCGGCTCAGTGAGGACCCAGTGATCGCTGTCGCGGCGGAAATAGAGGCGCTCCACTCCGCTCGAGCCGTCCTGAACGTAGGCGCGAACGTAGCTGTCTCCATAGGGCTCGACCTTGACCACATTGATGGCTGGGGCTACGAAGCCCTGTCGCGCCGCGGCATCGAACGTCTCCTGCTCGCATCGCCGGAAGGCCGGTCGCGTGAGGTCCACGGTCGCTTGGAATCCATGCAGGTCCTTGAAGGTGAGCGCTGCTTGCCGGCGCTGGAGCACCTCGACGATCTCAGGTTTGGTGCCGTCGTTGATCGCGACGGTGGTCGTCGTCGGTGAGGGCTGCGCGGTCGGCGCGGCGACGCAGCCACCGATCAGGACCGCCAGTACCACGCTGGCGAGGCGCCGCAGGCTCAGCTCCCCGCGATCTTCTGCTGGAGTATTTCGATCGCCTTGGCCACCGCGGTCGCGTCGTCGGCCTGCACGTCGGGCGGAACGCCGGCGTTGTTGTACTTCGCCCTGGTCTGCGCACCCGCCAATTCCTGGACCACGACAGCCAGCTCGTTCCCGTCGCTGAAATGGTTCGGGGAAGCGCCGCCCAGGCAGCCGAGAGTCGTCTGCCCGACGATCGTCGCGCGCTTGTTCTCTTTGAGGGCGAGGGCAAAGATCTCGGTGTCCGATGCGCTCCGGTCGTTCAGGACGACCGCCATCGGAAGCTGATATGCGCTGGGCAGGCGCAGGTCCTTGTTGCCCGAGGCGGTGCCTCCGCCGCCGTTCTTGAGGAGGAGTGTGAAGGTGGGCTCGCCGTTCAAGAACATGCTGTGTGCGTCGGTGGCCGCGCCACCGAGGTTGCCGCGAAGATCAAACAGCCAGGCCTTCGCGCCTTGCGCCACCGCCTTATCGAGCAGCGCCCGCAGATGCTCGACGATCTTGTAGTTCGCGTTCACCGTCCACTCGCGGAAGGTGATGTACGCGATACCGCCGGGAAGGATCTTCCCGGTCAGCCCCGCTTCGTCGGCGGCCCCAAGACTCGTTCCCTGGACCGGAATCAACGCCGAGCTACCGCGAGGCGTGAAGGGGCGCGATTGGTGGACCGACGAGCTCGACACGTAGTACGTGTGACAGTCGGGGCTGGCGTCGATCATTCCGCCGATTGCCGCGTCTGCGATCCTGCTCGCCGACACGTTGGGATTGCTCGCCGCGAGCTGACTCACCGTGTCAGCGAACTTGTTGAAGTCCGCCGTCTGCGGCTCGTCGACGTCCTGAAAGT